>JBPYEF010000440.1:0-13119 GCA_051985875.1 Hyphomicrobiaceae bacterium | reverse complement strand
CGGCTATAAGCAAGCGCCTCCACCCGATCGCGCGGGGGCGACGCTCACAAAGGTGCTTGCCACAGAGGCACCCTGAGGGCGCGGTGCCGCCCGCGCGTCAATAGCGATAGTGGTCCGGCTTGAACGGCCCGGCGGCCGGCACACCGATGTAGGCCGCCTGCTTGTCGGAGAGCTTGCTCAGCTTGGCGCCGACCTTGTCGAGATGCAGGCGCGCGACCTTCTCGTCGAGATGCTTGGGCAGCGTGTAGACCTTCCGTTCGTACTTGCCGGGATTACAGAACAGTTCGATCTGCGCCAGCGTCTGGTTGGTGAACGAGGAGGACATCACGAAGCTCGGATGTCCCATGGCGTTGCCGAGGTTCACCAGGCGGCCCTGCGATAACAGGATGATGCGCTTGCCGTCGGGGAACTCCACCTCGTCGACCTGCGGCTTGACGTTGTGCCACCGCAAGTTCCTGAGGCTGGCGACCTCGATCTCCGAATCGAAGTGGCCAATGTTGCAGACGATGGCGCGGTGCTTCATCTGTCGCATGTGCGCCAGCGTGATCACGTCGACGTTGCCGGTCGCGGTGACGAAGATGTCGGCGCGCGGAGCGGCATCCTCCATGGTGCAAACTTCATAGCCTTCCATTGCCGCCTGGAGGGCGCAGATCGGATCGATCTCCGCCACGAGCACGCGACAGCCCGCCTGCCGGAGCGAGGCGGCCGATCCCTTGCCGACGTCGCCGTAGCCGGCGACCATGGCGACCTTGCCGGCCATCATCACGTCGGTGCCGCGGCGAATGCCGTCGACCAGGCTCTCGCGACAACCATAGAGGTTGTCGAACTTGGACTTGGTCACGGAATCGTTGACGTTGATCGCCGGCCAGAGCAGCGTCCCGTTCCGCTGCATGTCGTACAGCCGGTGCACGCCGGTCGTCGTCTCCTCGGTGACGCCGCGGATCGACTGTGCGTTGGCCGCGAACCAGCCGGGGCTCTCCTTGAGGCGCCGCGCGATGGCGGCGAACAACACGCCCTCCTCCTCGTTGCCGGCCCGCTCGAGAAACTGGGTATCGCCGCGCTCGGCCCTGAGCCCGAGATGGATCAGCAGGGTGGCGTCGCCGCCGTCGTCGAGAATCATGTTGGGGCTACCGCCGTCGCCCCACGCGAAGATGCGCTGGGTGAAATCCCAGTACTGCGCGAGACTCTCGCCCTTGACCGCGAACACCGGCGTGCCCGCGGCAGCCACGGCGGCCGCGGCGTGATCCTGGGTCGAATAGATGTTGCAGGAGGCCCAGCGCACCTCCGCGCCGAGGGCCTGCAGCGTTTCGATCAGGACGGCCGTTTGGATCGTCATGTGCAGCGAGCCGGCGATGCGCGCCCCGCGCAACGGCCGTGCGCCGCCAAACTCGCGGCGGATCGCCATCAGGCCGGGCATCTCGGTCTCGGCGATGGAGATTTCCTTGCGGCCCCAGTCGGCTAGCTCGATGTCCTTGACCAGGTAATCGTTGCGGGGCGTCATCGGTGATCCTTGCGGCAATGTCCTCGAGCGACGCGGCCGGGCGGTCCCGCCGGCCGCGAAAGCGGACCTCTATAGACCGCAACCCCGTCCAAGGCAATAAAGATATAAAGAAGTCGTTATGTGAGCCGGCGGGCGGCGCCGCTCAGCCGACTTGCGCGATCACGTCTCCTCGCCGAACCCCGACTCAACGAGGGCAACAAGAGCCTCGATCGCCTCCGGCCCCTCGGGCCCCTCCGCCTCAAGAAAGATGATCGCGCCAGGGCCCGCGGCCAGCATCATCAGGCCCATGATCGAGGTGCCGCCGACCGTCTGCCCGTCGCGGGTGACCCTGACGCGCGCGTCGAACGCTTCCGCACACTTGACGCACTTGGCTGAGGCGCGGGCGTGGAGCCCCTTGCGGTTGCGAATCGTCACCTCGGCGCACGGCTTGTCGTCTCTCCCCACCACCTGCCTTCCGTCATTGCTTAGGATTCGCCGGACAGCACCTGGCTGGCGACGCTGATGTACTTCCGGCCGGCCTCCTTGGCCGCGTTGACCGCATACGCCAGGCTGGCCTCGCCGCGCACGCTCGCGAGCTTGATCAGCATCGGCAAATTGATACCCGCCAGCACCTCGGCGCCGGTCTCCGCCATCACCGAAATCGCCAGATTGGAGGGTGTGCCGCCGAACATGTCGGTCAGCACCATGACGCCCCGCCCGGCATCCACCCGGCGCACGGCCTCGATCAGCTCCAGCCGTCGCGCCTCGACGTCGTCCTCGGGGCCGATCGACAGCGCCTCGAGCTGCTCCTGGCGCCCGACGACATGCTCAAGTGCGGCCCGGAACTCCCCGGCAAGGCCACCATGGGCGACAATCACGACGCCGATCATCGAAAGGTGTGCTTCCTGTGGCAGGGCGTTCGCTGACTTCCTAACCGGCCATTGCGGCTATCCGCGCCCTGGTGGGAGCAAACCTGATCGGAGCGCAAAAGCAATCCCGATCGCGACCGATGCTGCAGAGCGGCGGGCCTAAGGCGGCGCATGATGATGAGCTGGAGCAGCTGATGCAAGGGGAAAGAGGCTCTATCTATCCGAGGCTACCGCCCGCTTCCGCCAGCGCCAAGGCGAGCTTGATCGGCGCCGAAGCCTGCCAGGGCGCGAGACGCAAAAGCGGCACATCGATGCCGAGCAGGCGCGCCGTCAGGTCGCGCTCGGGAAGCCGCTCCTCCTCGTGCGCCAGCTCGACGATCAGCACCAGATCCGCCTCCGAGCGGTACTTGACGGCGACGATACCAAGCCCGCGCACCTCGATCTTGCCGCGGATCGTCTCCGGTGCGCTGGCCGTCAACCGTGCACCCTCGCGGCGCACGTACACCTGGTCGTCGGCGACGAGGACGGGTGCATCGAGCGCGGCCGGCCCGCGCCGCGCCAGGAACAGGAAGCGCAGCGCGAGATCGGATTTACCCGAACCGGGCGCACCGCGCAGCAGCGCCGCCCTGCGGCCGAGCGCCACGCACGTGCCGTGCACGAGCTCAGTTGCGTCGGGCAAGCAGCTGGGATCCCTTCGCCAGTACGGCATCGGCCGCGGGCAGTTCGACGGTAAAGCGCGCCCCGGCAATCCCCGGCTCGGCAGACATCGGCCAGACGTTCGCCTTGCCGTCGCGCGCGCAGGCCGCACCGCGATTGCTCGCCTGGATGCGGCCGCCGTAGGCGTTGACGATCTCGCGCGAGATGCTCAGGCCCAGTCCGGAGTTCTTGCCGACCGTACGATCGGTCTGTGGACGGTCCGAATAGAAGCGGTTGAAGATCTCCTCGAGCTTGTCGGTTGGCACCCCTGGACCATCGTCGTCGACGACGATCTCGATCGCGGCGCCGACGCGGCGGGCGCGCACCGTGACGACGCCGTGCTCGGGGGAAAACGAGATGGCATTGTCCAGCAGGTTGGTGATCACCCGCCCGAGGCGAGCGTCATGACCTTGCACCATGTACGCCGACGCGTTGCCCGGCACCTCCGCGACTTCGAGCAGGATCCGCCGCGTGTCGCCATTGAGGATGTCGCGGAACACGTCGACCACGGCACCCAGCACGCCGCGCACGTCGACCGGTTCGGTCTCCTGCAACGCCAGCTCGGCATCGAGCCGCGAGGCATTGGACACGTCCGTGATCAGCTTGTTCAGTCGCTTGAGCTCCTCCTGGATCTCGCGCACCAGCTGCTGCTGCTGCTCGGGCGTCCTGGCGAAGGCCAGCGCTTCGGCCGTCGAGCGCGCGGCCGTGAGCGGATTGCGCAGCTCATGGGCGACGTCCTGGGCGAAGCGCTCGCTGGCTTCGATGCGCCGGTAGAGCGCGGTGGTCATGCCGCGGAAGGCGGCAGCCATCTGCCCAACCTCGTCGGTGCGATGCGCGAGCAGTGGCAGCTCGTGGCGCGCGTTGATGCTGCGGCTGACGTTCTCGGCCGCCTCGGAGAGCCGGCGCATCGGGCCGGCGATGGTCCGCGCGAGCAAGAAGGAGGCGACCAGGGTCGCGGCCAGCGCGGTCATGGCAAGAAACAGGATGACGTTGCGCTCTTCCGACAGGACGGCGTCGATTTCCCCGGGCCGGGTCGACAGCAGCAGTACGCCTTGCACCGCCTTGCGCAATTGGATGGGTACCGCCACTGAGACGATCTGCTCACCCTTGTCGTCGATCAGCAGCATCGGCGTGGTCGACCCGCCGAGCGCCATGCGCACTTCCGGATAGGCCGTGCCGTTCGCGGTGCCGATCTCGCGATACACGGGGAGCTCCTCGCCCAGCAGCCAGGACAAAAAGCGCGTCCACGCGTTGCTGATCTTCGCCCAGCGGACGGTGGCGCCATCGCGATGCCCCGCGCGCATCAGCAAGCCGAAGCTCGCGGTATCGGCAATGAGCGTTCCGTCCTGCGCATAAACGCGGGCCCGCGTATCCGACGTCGGCACCAGCTTGCGCAAGATCGGAGTAACGCGCTCGGGCGCAATCGAGAGCTGCAAAGCGGCGAAGGTGTCATCCTGCAGCGAACGCTGGCTGCCCTCCATCTCCGGCAGCCGGTCGGGGTCGAGGACGATGCGTCCGGTTTCGAGCGAGGCGTTGGCGGCAATGGCCGCGGCGATGATCTCGCCCTGGGCGCGCAGGCTCTCGCGCTTCGCATCGATCAGCCAGGCGTGATACTCGCTGAGGTAGATGATGCCGCTCAGCAGCACGATCAAGCCGATGAGATTGGCGACGATGATTCGCCGCTGCAAGCTGCGCGAAATGAAGCGGATCAGCGGCCCGGAGGTCAGAAAGCGGTAGAGGCCCGCGCGCTCAATGAGCGCGCCGACCGCGGTCAGCGCCCCGGTCGGCAGGCGGGGCGCGGCGCGCGCCGGAAAATCGAGGAGATGCCGCTTGGCGGTGCGCACGCCGCCGATCACGGCATTGGCGAAGCGTTTCAGCGTTTCCGAGGCGCTGGCGGCAAATCGCGACCCCTCAATCTCGACAGCCATCGCTCCCCCTTGCGAGCTACGCCTCCTTGAAGCGATAACCTACGCCATAGAGCGTCTCGATTACGTCGAAATTATCGTCGGCCTGCTTGAACTTCTTGCGCAGCCGCTTGATGTGGCTGTCGATGGTGCGGTCGTCGACGTACACCTGATCGTCGTAGGCGGCATCCATCAGCGCATCGCGCGTCTTGACGACGCCCGGACGCGTCGCCAGCGCCTGCAGGATCAGGAACTCGGTCACGGTCAGCATCACGGCGCGCCCGTCCCAGTGGCAGGTGTGGCGCTCCGGGTCGAGGCGCAGCTTGCCGCGCTCCAGCACGCGCGCCGCCTCGCTGGCGGGATTGGCCGCATCCTTGGGTTGGAAGCGGCGCAGCACCGCCTTGACCCGCTCGACCACCAGGCGCTGCGAGAACGGCTTGGCGATGTAGTCGTCGGCGCCCATCTTTAGGCCGAACAGCTCGTCGATCTCCTCGTCCTTGGAGGTCAGGAAGATCACCGGCATATCCGTGATTTGGCGCAGCCGCCGCAGCAGCTCCATGCCGTCCATGCGCGGCATCTTGATGTCGAGGATGGCAAGGTCAGCCGGATCCTCGCTCAGCGCCTCCAGCGCGGCGGCGCCGTCGCTGTAGGTGCGCACCTTGTAGCCTTCGGCTTCCAGCGCCATGCCGAGGGAGGTGAGGATGTTGCGCTCGTCATCGACGAGAGCAATGTTGCTTTTTTCTTTCATGACCTGGGCGTCTCTTTCATGACCTTGGCAGAAACGTGGCCGATGCCGCCCTGGGGGGCCGCGCCGCGTACAATTTGTGGCAACTCTGGCGGGCTTGGGGCATTGTTACCCGAACGCTGCGACCCCGCCAACCTCGGGAGCTCTGCATGCCTGTTGAGGAACCAGGGCGCCCGAGCGGTCCCGCGGCGGCGCCCGACGCGCGCCGCCTGATGCGCACGGCCCTTACGGGATCGCTCGCCACGCTCGAGCGTGACAGTGGGCATCCATACGCCTCTCTCGTCCTGGTCGCAACCGCACCCGACGCGACCCCTATCTTTTTGCTTTCCGGGCTGGCGCAGCACACGCGCAACCTCGACGCGGACGCGCGCGCGAGCCTGCTGCTCGCCGAGGGGGGCAATCGCCCCGACCCGCTCGTCGCCAGCCGCGTGACGCTGATCGGCGCGGTGCAGCGGCGCGACGGCGAGGCGGCGCGCCGGCGCTTCCTTGCGCGCCATCCCTCGGCCGCGGGCTACGCCGGCTTCGCCGATTTTGCCATCTACGCGCTCACCGTCGCGCGCGGCCACTACATCGGCGGCTTTGGACGGATCGTCACGCTCGGGCGGGAGGATCTGGTTGCGCCGGCGGACGACGCGGCGGCGCTGTGCTCCGCCGAGGAGGCCATCCTCGCGCACATGAACAGCGAACACGCCGACGCCGTTGCGCTCTATGCGACGGCGCTCGCCGGACAGCCGCCGGGCGCATGGCGCATGGCCGGGATCGATCCCGACGGCGCCGATTTGCTGCACTGCACCAGAAGCGTGCGCATCGGCTTTCCCCAGCGCGTGCGCACGCCCGCCGAGGCGCGCGAGGTGCTCGCCGCCCTCGCCCGGCAAGCGCGAGCGGAGCCGCTGCAACCCAGCTAGATGTGGGCGCGGCTGCGCGAGGCTTGCCCAGAAAGCCCGCGGATGCGCTAGACTGAAATGCGTGGACGCGTAGCACATTGGGCGATTGCCTGTTGCTATCCCCATTGCATAGGTTTCGTTCGGTCCCGGCGGCAGGCCGCCGTAGCGCACGAAGGATGATCGCATGCCGGTTGCGGCGCGCTGCTGCGGCGAAAAGCGCAATCTCGCCCCGCGGGCGTTGGTCTTCCCGGCTGCAGGGGGCTCCTGCGGCAATTCAGCACTTTCAGAGGCGGCGGCGCACAGATGACGGTCGAATTATTCCCACTCAATGTTGCAACGAGCGTGCGGCACAATACGCCGGATGCCGAGCTCGTGGAGCTCGCGGTTTCCCAGGACGGAGCGCAGCTGTCCGCCAGCGGCGCCCTGTGCGTCGAGACCGGCGTGCACACCGGGCGCTCGGTGCTGGACAAGTACACGGTGCGCGACGGGGTGACCGAGAACACCGTGTGGTGGGACAACAACAGGGCGATGACCCCCGAGCAGTTCGACCTCCTGGCGGCCGACTTTCGGGATTTCGCCAGCGCGCGCGCCCTCTACGTGCAGGACCTGTTTGTCGGCGCCGACCCGGCGCACCGCCTCAGCGCGCGCATTTTCACCGAATACGCTTGGCACGCGCTGTTTATCCGCAACCTGCTGCGCAAGCCGCACGCCGGGGCCCTTGCCGGGTTTGCGCCACAGTTCACCGTCGTCGATCTGCCGAACTTCCGCGCCGACAGACAGCGCCACGGGGTGCGCTCGGAGACGGTGATCGCCTGCGACTTCCGCAAGCGGCTGGTGCTGATCGGCGGCACCTCCTATGCCGGCGAGATCAAGAAGTCGGTGTTCACCTACCTCAACTTCGTGATGCCCGAAAAGGGCGTCATGCCGATGCATTGCGCGGCCAATGTCGGCCGGCGCGGCGATGCAGCGGTGTTTTTCGGCCTGTCCGGTACCGGCAAGACGACATTGTCGGCCGATGCCGAGCGCACGCTGCTCGGCGACGACGAGCACGGCTGGTCCCGGGACGGCATCTTCAATTTCGAGGGCGGCTGCTATGCCAAGACCATCCGTCTCTCCCGCGAGGCGGAACCCGAGATCTGGGAGGCCTCGAACCGCTTCGGTACCGTGCTCGAAAATGTCGTCTTGGACCCGGCGACGCGCACCCCTGATTACGACGACGCGCGGCACACCGAAAACACCCGCGCGGCGTACCCCTTGGCGTTCGTCGCCAACGCCAGCAGCAGCGGCAGCGCCGGGCATCCGAGCAATGTCGTGATGCTGACCGCGGATGCCTTTGGCGTCATGCCTCCGATCGCCAGGCTCTCGCCGAGCCAGGCCATGTACCACTTCCTGTCCGGCTACACGGCCAAGGTCGCCGGCACCGAAAAGGGCCTCGGCAAAGAGCCCCAGGCCACCTTCTCGACCTGCTTCGGGGCGCCGTTCATGCCGCGCCACCCGAGCATTTACGGCAACATGCTTCGCCACTTGATCGCCGAGCACAACGCCGACTGCTGGCTGGTCAACACCGGCTGGACCGGCGGCAAGTACGGCGTCGGGCGGCGCATGCCGATCAAGGCAACGCGTGCGCTCGTCAATGCCGCGCTGTCCGGCACGCTCAAGTCGCAGCCGATGCGCATCGATCCACTGTTTGGCTTCCAGGTTCCCCGCGCGCTGGACGGCATCGAAGCCACCATCCTCACCCCGCGCGACACCTGGCACGACAAGACCGCCTATGACGCGCAGGCCCGCGCGCTGATCGACATGTTCACCGACAACTTTGCCAAGTTCGAGTCGCACGTGGATACCGAAGTGCGCGCCGCCGGCCCGGCGTTCGAGCACGCCGCCGAGTAGGCCGGGAGCGATGCCGACGCCCGCACGATGCGGGCATCGGCACTCCAGGGCCGGGTCGCGTTTGCCGGTCCACCGACCTCTCGGGCTGGTCGCGTCGCCAGGCGCGGACGCACGCCGGCGAGCATGACCATGACCGGATCGGGGTCAGCCGCCCGGAAGCACCAACACCGTCGGCTCGCTTGGCAGCGACGCACGCGAGACCACGATTGTCGCACGGCTCGCCATCTCTACGGCAAAATCGCCACGCACGCGCTCGAGGAAGCGGTCCAACGTCCGGGCGTTGAAGTAATGCATCGGCAGGACCAGCCGGGCGCGCAAGGCCTTCACGACCTCGACCATGCCGGCGGTGTCCATGGTGTAGCTGCCGTCGACCGGCACCATCACCGCGTCGAGCTGGCCGATGTGGGCGATCTGCTGATCGGTGAGGGTATGATGCAGATGGCCGAGATGGCCGATGCACAGCCCTGCGACCTCGAAGACGAAGATCGAATTGCCGTAGGCGATCATGCCGCCCTGCCAGTCGCGAATGTTGGTTGGCACGTTGCGGATGCGCACGTCCCCGACGGTCAGATCATGGCGCGCCGGCCCGCCGTCGGGATTCCAGCCGCGCAGCACGTGCGCGATGGTGGGATCCGGATGCTCGCTGTAATGCGTGCTGTGGGCCCGGTTCATCGTCACAACGTCGAGGGGCAGCGGCGGGCGCACGTAGTCGTTGTAGTCGGTGGCGATCCGCACCCCATCCGGGCTCTCGATCAGCCAGGTAGCGTGGCCGACAAAAGTCAGGCGCGCTTGGCCGGCTTCGAGCGGGCGGTACTCGGCCCTGCGCAGCAGCTGGCGAGCATTCGCCACCGCCAGGCAGCGGTCGGCCCCGGCATCCTGCGCCCCGGCCCGGCCGGCGAGCAGGAAAATGGACAGGCCAGTAGACAGGCCAGTGGGAAGGCCAGTGGGCAGGCCAGTGAGCAGCGCGACGGAGAGTGCGAGCAGGGCAAAATACCAGGCCCGGCCCATCCCGCCTCCCGCGCTGCCTCGCGCCGCGAACGACGCGCATGATGATAGGTGGCCGGCGCCGGTCGCGCAGCCGGTCGCGCCACCCGGGCTGACGACGCACCGATGCGCGTGCTTGCCGGTCACCTTCTGGCCCTTCCCACCCGACGGTCGTGCGCATTTCCGCGCTGCTTTGCCGCAAGCATAGCAGCGCACGGATCCATGCGTGACGCGCCGCCGCCCGCGGCCAGCGGATTTGCCCACAGGCGCGCCGCGCCGCGGCCGCGATTTTGACCGCGTCCCCTGCCATAGTCGCCGCAAGCCCGTTGCCTTGAAAGAGGGGCCCGTTGGCATAATCGCGGCGCGGAACGCGGATCTCCGGCGCGCGCGTGCGGCAGAAATGCCGTTGGGAACGATCGCGCGCATTTTGCGGGTTTCGAGCATGACAGATCACAACCCTCCGGGGTCGGCGAAGCGTCGCCTGCGCGCTGCCGCCGTGCATCGCGAGCGCAGCCGCTCCACCTTGGCCACCCTCGGCTACGCAGCGCTCGGCCTGGCCTGCCTCATTTTCGGTGCGGGCACGTTCCTCGCCCTGGCGCAGCCGCTCGACGGGCTGCGCGAGCGGATCGTCGCCGAGCTCAGGGCCGCCACAGGGCGGGAACTCGTGATCGGCGGGGCGACCTCGTTGTCGCTGCTGCCACGGCCGGCGCTCACGGTCGAAGACGTGACGCTGCCTGCGCCCGCTGAGGCGCGCGCCGAGCCCGCGCTCAGCATCGCCAGGCTCGACGTCGAGCTCGGGCTGCTGTCGCTGCTCGCCGGCGCGCCGCGCGTGACGCGCGTGGTGCTGACGCGCCCGCAGCTCGAGCTCTCCGCGAACAAAGGCGAGCCAGCGAGCGAAAAGGTTGCACAGCCGCCGTCCGCGACGCGCACCGCGGCGGCAACGCGCGACGCGCGGCAGGAGCAGCAGCTAGCGCGCCTCGGCGCTCTCGGCGCGACCAGCGTGCGCATCGTCGATGGTCGCCTGCGCTATCCCGGTGCCGACGCCGGCCAGGAGATCGGCGGGGTCGATCTGGATGCCGCGTTCGAAGGCGCGGACGGCCCGCTGCACGCCTCCGGCAGTTTCGTGCTGCGCGGCGAGAGGCTCGCCTTCGAGGCGAGCCTGGCGTCGGTCGCCGCCTTGCTGCACGACGCCTCCGGTGAGCTCTCTCTGCGACTCGCCGGACAGTCGGTAAAGGCGGCGTTCACCGGCGATGTGTCGGGCGACAGCTCCGAGCTTGGCGGCCATCTCGAGTTGACGACCGGCTCGGTGCGCGCACTGGCAGCGCTGCTCGGGCGGCCCCTGGCCGAGGCCTCCGATCCGGGGCCGCTGCGCTTGCAGGCTACGCTCGGCGTGAAGGAGGGGCGCTTCACGCTTGCAGGCCTCGACGCCACGGTCGGCACCACCGCCCTTGCGGGCGACGTGGTGCTCGAGACCCTGCGGGCGCGGCCCATGCTGAGCGGCACCTTGCATCTGGCGGAGCTCGACCTCGCGCGCCTGCTGCTGCGGCCGGCCGCCGAGCCGAGCCATGCAGCGCAGGACCAAAGTGGTGCGATCACCACGGCGCGGCCGGCGCGCGCAGAGGAGGGCTGGAGCGACGAGCGCATCGACCTTTCGGCACTCGCACTCGCCGATGCCGATCTGCGCCTTACCGTTGATCGCGTCACCTACAAGGATGTAAAGACCGGCGCGAGCACCCTCACTTTCGCCCTCGCGGACAAGTTCGCCAAGCTGACGCTCGACGACGTGCCGCTTTACGACGGCCGAGGGCAGGGCGTGATAACCCTCGACGCGACCAGCCGGACCCCGGCGATCGGCGGAAACCTGGCGCTCGATGAGATTTCCGCCCTGCCGCTCGTGCAGGATGCGCTGGGATTTGCCTGGCTCGAGGGGCGCGGCAGCGTCACGCTGGCACTCGCCGGCCAGGGCGCCAGCGTGCGGCAGCTGGTCTCAGCCCTGAACGGCAAGCTTTCCCTGAGCATGAGCAATGGCGCGGTGCGCGGCGCCGACGTCAACAAGATCCTGCACGCCATCGAGCAGGCGCGGCTCGATGGCCTCGGGCAGGGCGACAAGACGCCGTTCAGCGAATTCGGCGGCACGTTCCTGATCACCAGCGGCATTGCCCAGAACCAGGATCTGCGCCTGATCTCCCCGCGCCTGCAGGTTAGCGGCGCGGGCACCGTGGGCCTCGCCCAGCGCAGCATCGACTACACGCTGCGCACGCGGATTGCCGGCGGCACGGCGAGCCCCGGCGCAATCGTCAACATCGGCACTCTGGAAATCCCGCTGCGCATTGAGGGCCCCTGGGCCAAGCCCGCTGTCAGCGTCGCCGGCCAGGAGAACCTGACGGCGGCGGTGAAGCAGATCGGCAAGAGCCTCAACTCGCAAGAGGTGCAGGACGCGATCAAGGGACTGCTCGGTGGCGGCGATCAGCGCATCAAGCCGAACGAGCTGCTCGACAAGCTTTTCAAGAAGCAACCGTAAGCGGCAGAGTCGAGCGCGTGCGCGGCGATCGGGCGCCGCGAAAAATTGGCCGCGCTTTGGAATTTTCTCTTGCACGCAAAGGCGGCTGGCCTCATATCACGCTTTCCGTTGGCCCCGCATGCAGCGCGGGGCAACGGGTTATCTGTCTGCTGGTTGGGGAGGGGTCCAATGGCCTACACCGATTCCCTCTTCCAATTGGGGATGGACTTGACCCGTTCAAGCACCGCCCAAAAGGAAGATCATGCTCTAGCCGCGCACGTAGCGCACGAAGCGAATAACGCACCGGTGGCGCGCGAGCGAGCGCACACCGCAACGCATCTGATCATCGACCTGCTCGGCGCTCAGCGACTTGACGATCTCCAGCACATCGAGGAGACGCTGAGGCGTTGCGTGGCCGAGGCCGGAGCAAGCCTGCTGCAGATCCATCTGCACCGCTTCATGCCGAACGGCAGCATCTCCGGTGTCGCCGTGCTCGCCGAAGGCCACATGAGCCTGCACAGCTGGCCGCACGCGCATAGTGCCTCCCTGCACGTGTTCATGGGCGGCGAGGCCGCACCCGAGCACTCGCTTGCCGCGCTGAAGCACGCCTTCAGTCCGGTCAAGGCGGTGGTGCGCAAGCACCCGCTCGGCGAGGCACGCAGCGGGCGCGGCACGGCGGCCAAAAAGGCCCACGGCCGAGAGAAGGCACGGCAGGCCGCTTGAGCCTCGCTATCCGAGGCGCCTGCGGAAATCTTCGTAGCCGAACCTGCGCAGGACGCGATAGACGCCGGCATCGAGCATGCCGATGTCCGGCAGCGGCATGCCGTTGAAGTGCGTATTCTTGACGAAGCTATACTGCATCATGTCGCCGAACACCAAGCGATCGCCGGGCGCGAGCGGCCGGTCGAACGAGTATTCGCCGATGACGTCGCCGGTCATGCAGGTCTTGCCGGCGAGGATATAGTCATGCGCCAAGACGCCCGGCTCGGCGGCACCGAGCAGCGGCGGCGTATAGGGCACCTCCAGCACATCGGGCATGTGGCAGCTGGCGGAGGCGTCGAGGATGGCGATGGGCTTGGCATTGCGGTGAATGGCGACGACACTGGCAACGAGGTAGCCGGCATCGACCAACAGGCCGGCGCCGGGCTCGAGGATGACCTCGACGCC
>JBPYEF010000439.1:0-3274 GCA_051985875.1 Hyphomicrobiaceae bacterium | reverse complement strand
GGCTGTAGTCCTGGTGGGGTTGGATACCCAGGGACGGACGACCAAGGCGCAGACGGCGGACAACTGGACACCCCTAGAGGGGGGTGTCCGTGTCCGTCCGCTCCCGTCCTGGCTGCGGACACGGTGTCCGGCGGATTTTGTCCGCTTTGTCCGACTTCACAGGAAAGCTGCATATTCATTGGATTTCCTCGACCGTCGCTACTTTGTCCCCCCTTGCCCGCGAATGCGCCAAACCCACTGGTCGTATTGGCCGATCAGGTTGGCGGCGGACAATTTCTCGACGGCACGACGGAAGGTGCGATGCTCGGTGTCTTTCCCTTTCCCGCCGGGAGAGAGGCGCTTCTTGCGGCACGCCCTCCGCCAATCTTCAATTTTGACCAGCTGCACACCGTCGGGGATGCGCCCGAGGCCCTTCGAGACGGTGAATTTGCCATCGAGCAGCAAGTGGTCGAGTTCATTCAGGGCGCACCCGGCGGCGCTACTTGCCTTTGGTCGCTTGTGCGCTCCAGATCCGCCGGCGTCCACCTGCTCGACGACGCAACTCGTGATTTCGTCGCCGTCTTCGTCGATACCAAGGACAACACGCTGGAGCTGGAAAGAGAATAGCGAGCCTTTGACGTCGTCCTTGACCTTCTCGCTAGCGACGTCGCGGAGTTCGCCGTTGGACGTCACTTTTATTACAGTATCGCAGGCAGCAAACAGTGCCGTGCTACCGCGCATGCCGCGCGCATCGTCCTTGCCGGAGTGAGGAAGGGAGAGGACGGCAGCACCGGTGGCTACCGCGATCCGGTTCTTTCGGTCCACGTAAGCGCTCATATCTTGCGCGCTGTTTTCGTCGTCACCCGCCATCGCGCGAGCCGTAGTATCGATGATGATAAGGCCTACTTTGGAGCAGGATCTCGCCTCAAGTAGCTTCGCTTGCGCAATGATTTGCGCTTCGCCCTCGTTGCCAAGATCGGTTTTTACGAGCGAAGGGTTGATGGTGAGGCGGGCGAACATGTGGCCGGCCGAGCCGAAGCGCCGCCTCGCTGCTAGTATGCGGTTTCGTAAGCCCCTTTGCCCTTCCAAGCCCACGTAGAGAACCGCATGGGGTCGGACGCGCCGCCCGTACCAGGGCATTCCCAGCGCAATGTGATATGCAAGGTCTATCGCGACGAAGCTCTTTGCTGCGCCAGACGAACCGTAGAGCGCCGCTATGTCCCCGGGATGCAGCAGGCTTTTCACGAGCGCATCCACCTGTGTGTCGATCGCAATTTCATCGTCAAATTCGAGCGCGGGGGAGGGAGAAACCCGCGCGGGTTGCTCTTGCCCGGTTGTGCATCCAAGTCTCGATGCGCCGGATGCCGCATTCAACGACACGATTTTGCGATTGAGATCAAACTGCCGACGCAGCTCGTCTGCCCCATCCTCGCGCAGGACGTCGTTGGCATCCCGCTTCTTGGAGTTGACGTTCTGAGGGATGCTCATGCTGCAGCCCCGACTTGTTCACGTGTTTGGTCGATGAGCTGGATCTCTGCAGCGATCCCGCGTCGCATCAGACGCCCGGCGAGCTGTTCTGCGCGTCGCCGCGCATCCGGTTCGGGGTGCGACGCGACGGTGACGATGTCGATGTAGTCGGGTACGGCATCGGCGAGCGCCGGCAGGAATGTGGCGCCGCCAGCCGCCCATGCGCCGAGACCCAGCGCCACGTGAAATGAGAGTGCGTCTTCAACACCCTCGGCAATAACGAGGCCTAGGCCATCATTAGGCGCAGCAATGACTATGGGCACGCCCCTACCACGCCCCACCCGCTTCTTGTTTGGCTGACACTCAGCCTTTCCAGCCCCATCGCTGCGCAACAAAGTGAGCTGGACCCCTGCAATGGCAGCAGGAGGTACGACGAGGCGGCCGGGTTCCGGCTCGTCGGCGAAACCAACTGGTACGATCATCGCATGCGGATACCGCGAAGGGTCTGCAGGCAAGTAGCGCACCGTGTCGGTGGGCGAGATGCCGCGCGACCTAAGGTAGACTTCCGCCGGCGTGCCGGCGGCCGCTAGGGCCTTGCTCCACAGCCACATCGCGGTTTCGCGGGTGTCAAGCCGACGAGCTTCAACATCGCTGTTTGCTGGTTTGGTGCGAGGGCGCGTAGTACACGTCGTCCGCATAAGTGCCAGCCGCCGAGGCGTGAGACCAAGTCTGCTGCGCACGTAGTCTTTGCACGCGCGCCAATCGTCACGCGGGGATGGTCCACGAAACCGCGCGCTCATGCGACGCAACGGAGGCCACAGGCTGAGAAGCCGGCCCGTGTCCGACGAGGACGACGGGTCGCTTTGTTTTGATGGGGTTGCCGATTAGGATAGGGCGCAGCAGCGCCGGCGAAACATCCCCCGAACACCGCGTGTCAAATGCGTGCCATTTGGCTCGCATGTTGCTGCATCGTTCTGCACGATGCAGCACTCCGCACGACGGGTGCGTCGTGCAAAAACTCAATGATTTCAGATGATCGTCTGGTGCTGCCGGTGTGGATTGAACACACGACCTCTCCCTTACCAAGGGAGTGCTCTACCACTGAGCTACGGCAGCAGTTCCGACCCGTCTAGGGTTTTGGCCGTATTCCGTCAATCCTGAGATGCACGAACGTGTCAGGAACGTGCAGGAAACTCCGACTCCGACCGCTGCAGCACCGCCCACGCCATCGGCAGCCAGGAGCCATCAAGGGTAAGTTTAGTTGCCTGATAAGCGCAGCAAACGCGGAAGAGGGGGGATGAGGCCTAAAGAGCCGGATCACGCCGCTCAAGGGCGTCGACTCGCCGATGACCAGCATGTGTGCACTCTGGCTTTGCGCCACTTAGCCGGATCCTTCTTGGCATGGCTTGCGGGAGCTCAGACGGGGGCCGTAGGTCAAATTTCCCCAGCTAGCTAGATGCATCCCGAATACCGGCCGCAATCGCACCTGCGCGCATGCAGATTTACAGCAGAAGAGATCGGACTGCCTTGACCGGCAAAGCAGCGCCTGCGACCACTTGGTGGCATCGCATGCGCCGGCACTTCTCGCCAGCACACCATCGCCCAGGGCTGCTCGATGTACTGCTTGATCACCGACAGCGGTGCGCCGCCGCACGCGATGATGCAATACGATCGCGACCAGAACACTGGCTTGCGATAGACCCGACTGAGCTGGCGGATGTACGCGCGGCGCATCGGGCGCGAGCTGGTGGTTCGCAGGGAGAAGCCGTCTCAGAGGTGCCCTTGCTGTGGGACCTTCGCAAGAAGGCCTTGGCTCAGCGTGTGCATC
>JBPYEF010000438.1:0-10791 GCA_051985875.1 Hyphomicrobiaceae bacterium | reverse complement strand
ATTGCGACGTCCCTGCTCGCCGTCGCCGTGCTGATCGTCGGGGTCCTCGGTTATCGCGGGCTACCGGTATCCTCGCTGCCGCAGGTCGACTTTCCGACCATCGCCGTATCCACCGCACTGCCCGGGGCCAGTCCCGAGACGATGACCGAGCTCGTGACCGCACCACTCGAGCGCCAGCTCGGCCAGATTCCCGCGCTCGCGGTCATGACCTCGACAAGCTCCTTCGGGCTCAGCCAGATCACGCTGCAGTTCAATCTCGACCGCGACATCGACGGAGCGGCGCAGGACGTCCAGGCCGCGATCAGCGCCGCCGCAGCGACCCTGCCGCGCACGCTGCCCTATCCGCCGACCTATGCCAAGATCAATCCCGCCGACACACCGATCCTGACGCTGGCGCTGACGTCGCGAACGCTCGAGCTGCGTGAGCTTTCCGACCTCGCCGATACGCTGATCGCCGAGCGTCTCAGTGAAGTGCCGGGCGTCGGCAGCGTCAGCGTGCAGGGCGGTCTGAAGCCCGCCGTACGCGTACAGGCGAACCTGGATGCGCTGGCCTCGGTGGGCATGAGCCTGGAGGATGTGCGCGCGGCGGTGGCCGCCGCCAACGTCTCCTCGCCCAAGGGATCGCTCGATGGGGCGATGCAGTCACACGCCATCGCCGCCAACGACCAGATCACCAGCGCCAAGGAATATGCGCAGATCACCATTGCCTATCGCAACAATGCGCCGGTATTGCTGCGCGACCTCGCGCATATCGAGGACGGGTTCGAAAATGCGCAGATCGGCGCCTGGCGCCGCGGTGAGCCCGCGGTCGTGGTCGACGTCAAGCGCCAGCCCGGCGCCAACATCGTCGACACGGTCGCCCGCATTCGCGTCGAACTGCTGCGCCTGGCGCGCGCCCTGCCCGGCGACGCGCGCCTGACCATCGTCAGCGACCGCACCGGTACGATCCGCGCGTCGATCTCCGATGTGCAGTTCACGCTCGTGCTGAGCGTGGCTCTGGTGATTCTCGTGGTGCTGCTGTTCCTGCGCACGTGGTCGGCCACACTGATCGCCGGGACCGCGCTGCCGCTGTCGTTGATCGGCACGTTCGCCGTCATGTGGTTGGCCGGGTTCGGCCTCGACAATCTGTCGCTGATGGCGCTGACCATCGGCACGGGCTTCGTGGTCGATGACGCCATCGTCATGATCGAGAACATCGCGCGCCACCGCGAAACCGGAGCGGACGGCAAAAGCGCGGCATTCACCGGCGCCTCCGAGATCGGCTTCACCGTCGTTTCCCTGACCTGCTCGCTGCTCGCGGTGTTCATTCCCCTCCTGTTCATGGGCGGGCTGGTCGGGCGCATGTTTCGCGAATTTGCGCTGACTCTGTCGATGGCCGTGGTGGTCTCTGCGGTCGTCTCGCTTACGCTAACCCCGATGATGTGCGCAGCGCTGCTGCGCCACGGTCACCGCGGGCGCGCGGGAGCACGTGCGGGTCTCGCGACGCGCGCCGGCGATGCCCTGGCCGCGCTTTATGCCCGGACCCTGGACTACGTCCTCTCCCATCGCAGTGCAACGCTGGTCGTGACGCTGGCCACGCTGGTGGCGACCGTGGGCCTTTACGTGCTGATGCCGAAGAGCTTCCTGCCCCTGCAGGATACGGGGCTGATCAGTGTCGTCTTCAAGACCGATCCCGACGTCTCGTTCGCCGAGTTGGCGCGGCTGCAGAGCCGCGCCGTAGCCACGACCCTGCAGCTTCCCGACATCGCCGACGTCGCCTCGGTCGCCGGCACCGGCAGCGTCAACCAGGCGCCCAATGTCGCCTCGCTCACCGTGGTACTGGTGCCGCACGAGCAGCGGCGGCGCACCGCCGGCGAGATCGCCGCTGCGATCGAGGCATCGCTGTCGCGGCTTCCGGGCATCATTCCCTTTGCCAAGCCGATTCAGGATGTGCAGATCGCGACGCGCGCAAGCTTCAGCCAGTTCCAATACACGCTGGTCGGCAGCGACGGGCCCCAGGTGCGGCTTTGGGGGGGACGCCTGCTCGCGGCGCTGCGTGCCGATGCCCGGTTCCGCAACGTAAGTTCCGTCGAGGAGGACGAAGGGCTGGCGATCAACATCGTCGTCGACCGCGTGCGCGCCGGTCAGTTCGGCGTCTCGCTGCAGTCGATCTCGGACATTCTCAACGACGCCTTCGCGCAACGCCAGATTTCCACGATCTACGGCCAGGCCAATCAGTACCGCGTCGTGCTCGAGGTCGATCCGCGCTATCGCACCGATCCCGCTGCCCTCGGTTCGTTGCGGCTTCCGGGCATCAATGCCTCGCAGATTGCGACCACGACCAACGTCATTCCCAACGCCTCCGGAGCTAGTGCCGTGCTCACGGCGCCGGGCTCGAACGCGACCCAGGTGCCGCTGGCCACCATCGCCAGCATCGAACGCGCGACCGCGCCGCTGGCGGTGAGCCACCAGGAGCAGTTCCCGTCCTACACCATCAGCTTCGATCTGGCGGAGGGCCAGTCGCTGGATGAGGCGGTCAATGCGGTGGGCGTGGCCGAGGGCACGATTGGCATGCCCGACTCGATCACCGGCTCGTTCGCCGGCGAGGCCGCGGAGTTTCGCGCCTCGCTCGCCGGCCAGCCTTGGCTGATCCTCGCCGCCGTCGTCGCCATCTACATCGTGCTCGGCGTGCTGTACGAAAGCTATGTGCATCCGCTGACAATTCTCTCGACCCTGCCGTCGGCCGGCATCGGCGCACTGCTTGCCCTGCTCGCGGTCGGTGAGCAGCTCACGGTCATCGGCGTGATCGGCATCATCCTGCTGATGGGCATCGTCAAGAAGAACGCGATCATGATGATCGACTTCGCGATTACCGCCGAGCGCGATCGGGGCCTGCCGCCGCAGGCGGCCATCGTTGAGGCGTGCCGGCTGCGGTTTCGTCCGATCATGATGACGACGCTGGCGGCGCTGTTCGGGGCGCTGCCGCTCGCGATGGCCAAGGGCGCGGGGTCGGAGCTGCGCATGCCGCTCGGTGTCAGCATCATCGGCGGCTTGCTGCTGAGCCAGGTACTGACGCTGTACACGACGCCGGTCATCTACCTGGCGCTCGACGGCATCCGACACCGGCTCGCACCGTCCTCCGCGCGTGATGCAGCCTCCCCGCCGGGATTGGCACCGTGAACCTGCCCGAGCCATTCGTTCGCCGGCCGGTCGCGACCACGCTGCTGTCGGCGGGACTGCTGCTCGTCGGCCTGGTCAGCTATCGTGCCCTGCCGGTCGCCAGTCTCCCTTCCGTCGATCTGCCGACGCTGCGCGTATCGGCCAGCAGGCCAGGCGCGGATCCCGAGACGATGGCCTCCAGCGTCGCCGCGCCGCTCGAGCGGCGGCTCGGAGCGATCGCTGGGGTCACCGAGCTGACCTCGGTGAGCTCCCTCGGCTTGGCGACCATCGCCATCCAGTTCGACCTGTCGCGCAAGATCGACCGGGCGGCGGAAGATGTCCAGGCCGCGATCAATGCCGCCGCCGCGGATCTGCCCTCGGACATGCCGACGCTGCCGGCCGTGCGCAAGTCCAACCCGGCGGCGTCCCCCATCCTCGTCATTGCCCTCACCTCGGCGACGCTACCAACGAGCGTGCTCTACGACGCTGCCGATACCGTGCTGGTGCAGCGGCTGTCACAGGTCGAGGGAGTGGCCGACGTCGTGGTCAGCGGCGCCGAGCAACCGGCGGTGCGCGTCGAGGTCGATCCCGCGGCCGTCGCCGCGTCCGGAATTTCCCTCGAGCAGATCCGCACCGCCATCGCCAATGCTGCCGCGTTGGGTCCCGTCGGCATGCTGCAGAGCGCTCGCCAATCGCAAATCATCAACGTCAAGCTGCAGTTCGAGAACGCCGCGGACTACGCCTCACTGGTCCTGCGCGCCGCCAACGGCGCCATTCTCCGCCTCACCGACGTCGCCAAGGTGACCGATGGCGTTCGCAACCTGTTTGCCGCCGGAACCTATGACGGGCGGCCGGCGGTGATCATCACCGTTACCAGGTCGGCCGACGCCAATGTCGTGGAGACGGCCGAGCGCGTTCGCGCTTTGATCCCCGAGCTCAAGCGCTGGATTCCGGCCGACGTCGACATTGCCGTCATGTCCGACCGCACGACGACGATCAGGGCAAGCCTCGCCGACATGCAGCGGACGCTGCTGATCTCGATCCTGTTGGTGATGGCCGTCGTGTTGTTGTTTCTCGGCCGCCTCGTTCCAATGCTTGCCGCCGGGCTCACCATTCCCCTGGCATTCGCCGGAACGTTCTTCGGCATGTGGCTCGCCGGCTTCAGCATCGACAACCTTTCGTTGATGGCGCTCGCCATATCCGTGGGTTTCGTCGTCGATGATGCGATCGTCGTAATCGAGAACGTGGTGCACAAGCTCGAGGATGGGGCGGCACCGCTGCGCGCCGCCATCGAGGGAGCGGGCGGTATTGCCTTCACGGTCGTTACCATCAGCCTATCGCTGGTGGCGGCATTCCTGCCACTGATGTTCATCGGCGGAACCATCGGGCGCTTTTTGCACGAATTCTCGCTCACCGTAACGTTTGCCATTGCCGTGTCGACCGTCGTGGCGCTGACCCTGACGCCCATGCTGTGCGGGCAGTATTTGCGCGCCACGCGCGGGGGCCGGCAGCGATCGCGCACCGCGCGGGCGATGGCAGCGATTATCTCGCTGTATGAGGCGTCGCTCAGACTGGCGCTGCGCCACGCCTGGCTGCTGCTTCTTGCCCTGGCATTGACGGTCGCTGCTACCGTGCAGCTGTTCGCGAATCTGCCGAAGGGCTACTTTCCGCAAGACGATACCGGACTGATGTTCGGGTGGACGCAGGCGGCTGCGGATGTCTCCTTCGAGGAGATGCGCCGCCTGCAGGATAAGGCCGTCAGCATCGTGGCGGCAGATCCGGACGTGGCGCATGTCAGCTCGTTCATCGGCAGCTCGGGCTGGATTTCGTCGATGAACAGCGGACGCATTCTCGCCGCGCTGAAGCCGATTCCCGAGCGCAGCCTTTCGATCCAGCGCGTCATCGCCCGGTTGCGCAGCAAGCTGCAATCAATCTCCGGGCTATCGGTATTTCTGGTACCGACACAAGACGTGCGCATCGGTGCGCGACAGGGAAAGTCCGATTATCAATTTACGCTGTGGAGTCCGGATCTCGCCGAGCTGCGGAGCGTCGCGCCGCTGGTCGCCGACCGGTTGCGTGCCCTGCCGGGCATCGTCGACGTGTCGACGGATCAGGAGGCAGGGGGGCTGCAGGCCAATGTGATCATCGATCGCCCCACCGCCGCTCAGCTCCGCGTCGGCGTGCAAGACATCGTCGCCGCGCTGAATGACGTCTATGCGCAGCGCCAGGTCGCGGTGGTGTACGGCGAGCGCAACCAATACCGGGTCGTGCTCGCGGTCGAGCCGCGGCTCGGCCGTGCACCGGAGGACATGACCAAGCTATATGTACCGAACGGCACCGGCCGGCAGGTGCCGCTGTTCGCGATTGCGCGCACCAGCCAATCGCTTGCGCCTTTGGTCGTCAACCATCAGGGCCAGTTTGCCGCCATTACCATCAGTTACGGTTTGGCGCCGGGCGTCTCCATCGGGTCGGCAACGCAGATGATCCGCGCCGCTGTGGCGGGCATGGCGCTGAAGGAATCGATTCATTCGGAGTTCGCCGGGGACGCCGCCGCCTTCGCGCGGTCCGCGGACAATCAGACCCTGCTGATCGTTGCGGCGCTGGTCGCCATCTACATCTTGTTGGGGGTGCTGTATGAAAGCCTGGTGCATCCGCTGACGATCTTGTCCACGCTGCCGTCGGCAGGACTGGGCGCGTTGCTGACGCTGAAGCTCACGGGCACCGATCTGACGCTGGTCGCGTTCATCGGCATCATCCTGCTGATCGGCATCGTAAAGAAGAATGGCATCATGCTGGTCGATCACGCCCTCGACCTTCAGGGGCGAGGCAAGTTCGATGCCTACGAGGCCATCGTGCGCGCCGCGCGCGAACGCTTCCGGCCGATCATCATGACGACGCTTGCGGCCATGCTTGGAGCGCTGCCGTTGTTGCTGGGGGAGGGTCCGGGATCGGAACTGCGGCGTCCGCTCGGCATCACCGTCGTCGGCGGCCTGTTCGTCTCACAAATCCTCACCCTGTACACTACTCCGGCCATCTACCTCGTCTTCGAACGCTTCAGCGAGCGGTTGAGACGGCGCACCGCGGGCCGATAACATCGCGGGCATTCGGGCGCTGGGGATGGCGCCAACCCGCAGGCGTCAGGCACGCCCTCCCGCCCGGCCGCCAGCGCCATTGCACGGCTTGTCGCTACTGGCGCGGCACCGAGGTCACGGCGCCCCCGATGGCGGTACGGCCGCCGTCGACGACGTACTGCGCACCGGTGATGTTGCCGGCAAGGTCCGAACACAGGAAAAGGACGACGTTGGCGACCTCATCGACCGTGCCGTATCGCCCGATGGGAATTGATGCTTGGTAGCGCTGGCCGACGCCTCCGGGATCGGAGGGGCTGATCTGGCTCTCGAGCGCATGGATCATGCGCGTGTCGATTGGACCAGGGCACACGGCGTTGACGCGCACCCCGCTGCGCGCGGCTTCACCCGCGGCGCACTTGGTGATGCCGAGCACGGCGTGCTTGGAGGCGACGTAGGCCGAGAGCCCTGGGGTGCCGATGAGGCCGGCGACGGAGGCAGTATTGACGACCGCACCCGATCCTTGCCGCAGCAGCACCGGTAGCACGTGACGCAATCCGAGGAATACCCCCTTGACGTTGACGGCGATCACCTGGTCGAAGACGGCCTCGTCGTAATCGGCGATCTGCGCCAGTTTCCCCTCGATCCCCGCATTGTTGAAGAAGCAGTCGATCCTGCCGTAGGCGTCGAGCGCCGCCTTGACGTAGGCCTGCACGTCGGCCGACTTGGTCACGTCGGCCGCCTGTGCGCGCGCCTCTCCGCCCTGCTGGCGGATGGCGCCCACCGCCCGTTCGGTAGCGTCCCTGTCCTTGTCGACCAAGAGCACCTTGGCGCCGCGTGCCGCGAAGGCAAGCGCGCTCGCTCGCCCGATGCCGTTTGCCGCACCGGTAATTACGGCGACCTTGCCAGTAAATTGCATAGGGCTTCCTCCGATTGCGCGCTTTCGTTGCGTCAAGGCTAGCACGGCACCTGCTGAGGGTCAGCGGGGCGCGCATCAGTGGCCAGGAGGCCAGCGGTGCAAAAAACGCCTCGGATCGGCGGGTTGCAATGAGCGCCAGGCACCGGCGCTGAGAAGCGCCGAGGGGCGCGGGCGGGCGGGCGGCACCGCGGGGCCGGGCACGATGCGCCCTGGCGTCAAGCCGACGCCGGGCGTCGCGCCCCGCGGCAGGGGCCGCAGTACGCAATGTCGCCAAGATTACAAGTAAGCTCAGCGCCTTGGGATGGGCGCAGACCTTGCGCAAGGCGCGCTTGCCGTTGCTGGCGCGATTTTCCTGGCGATGGCCCCCGCGCGGACGGACAACGGCCCTGGGCTGAGGCGTCCGCATCCGGGTCTATCGCGGTCTTGGCTCTTCCCAGCCGTAGGTGGCCAGGCGAAGGTCGAAGCGTGTTGTTGTGCGTCGTCACCTCTGCCCTTCCGCTGTGCACGGTTGCGCTGCAGGCGCGCCGCGGCATACCCCGAACCCTGGGCTGCATACTGCGGCTCGCGGTGGTGCTCGCCGTGCTCATCGGCGCATGGGCACGGCCCGCTGCTGCCGGCGACACGATCAGCAGCATCGAGATCAGCGGCAACAGCACGGTGGCGCCCGAAACCATCCGCTCGCATCTGCGGTTCGCCGCCGGCAGCCCTTTCGACCCGCGTCTCATCGATGCATCCCTGCAGGCGCTATTCGCGACCGGGCTGTTCTCGGACGTGCGCTTTGACCGCAAA
Source organism: Hyphomicrobiaceae bacterium (assembly GCA_051985875.1). GTDB lineage: Bacteria > Pseudomonadota > Alphaproteobacteria > Rhizobiales > Hyphomicrobiaceae > AWTP1-13. The sequence continues at coordinate 2,877 of JBPYEF010000438.1, read as the reverse complement.
GGCACCGCGATCCTGGTCACGGTGGTCGAACGGCCGATCGTCGCCAAGGTCGATTTGCAGGGCTACACCATCGAACGCTCCAAGCTCGAGGCACTCGTGCACCTCAAGGCGGGCGCGCGCTATACGCCCGCTCAGGCGCACGCCGACGCGCTGCGCATTCGCAATCAGTACCGCAGCCAGGGGCGGCTGCTGACCAGCGTCGATCCCAAGACGAGCAATCGCCCGGACGGCCGGGTCGATGTGTTGTTCCTCATCAAGGAGGGCGCCGTCACCAAGATCGACCGCATCGTGTTCGTCGGCAACCGCGCCTTCTCCGAGCGCCAGTTGCGCGATGTGATCACTACCAGCCAGTCGGGGTGGCTCGACGTGCTGAAGACCGCCGCCTTCTACGATCCCGAGCGCATCGAGCACGACCGTGACCTGTTGCGGCTCTATTACCTCAAAAATGGCTTTCCCGACGCACGCATCATCGCCGCCGAGGCAACGCAAAACGCGGCCGGCACCGGCTACAGCGTGCAGTTTCGCATCGACGAGGGCGAGCGCTTTTACTTTCGCGCGGGCGAAATCAAGGCGAATGGCAAGCTCGACAAGCTCAACACCGCCGAGCTCGAGAGCACCATCTTGATCAAGCCTGGGTCGCCTTACAACCAGGAGCAGGTCGACAAAACGGTCGAGAAGATGAGCTTGGCATTGAGCGATCGGGGCTATGCCTTCGCGCAAGTGCACCCGGTACCCGTGCGCGATGACGCTAGCCATAGCATCGGCATGGTGTTCAGCATCGATGAGGCGCCGCACATCTACATCGAACGCATCGATATCGTCGGCAACGTCAAGACCAAAGACTTCGTGATCCGCCGGGAGCTGCGCATCGCCGAAGGAGACGCCGTGAACGCATTCCAGCTCGAGCGGGCGCGGAAGCGCGTTCAGGCGCTGGGCTTCTTCAAGAGCGTGGCGCTCAAGCGCAAAGTAGGATCGGCGCCGGATCGGATTGCCGTGACCGTCGAGGTGGTCGAGGACGATACGCGAAGTGTGTCGTTCGGCATTGGTTATTCGCTCACCTATGGGGTCGTCGGCGACATTGCCCTGACCGAACGCGACCTATTTGGCAACGGCCAGAAGCTGACGATAAAGCTCTCCGGCGGAGCTACGACGCTGCAGGCGGAAGCCGGGTTTACCGAGCCGCACCTGTTGGACAGCAATTTTTCCGCGGGCTTCGACCTGTTTTACAGAGACTTGGACTTTACGACGGAGGCCTCCTACAAGACGCAACGGATCGGCGGCGATGTGCGCGTCGCCTACCCGATCACCGACGAATGGACGGGTAGCGTGAATTACACGCTATCACGCGACACCATCTACGATGTCGGCAGCGCCGCATCCGTGGTCATCAAGCAGTCTATCCCCGGTTTTCCCAACGCCACGTCCGCCACGTACTGGACCTCCTCGATTGGTTATTCGCTGACCTACGACGGCCGCGACGACAAGAAGCACCCGAAATCGGGTATCTACTACACCGTCTCGCGGGACTTGGCCGGTGTGGGCGGCGACGTGAACTACATCCGCACGGTCGCCGATCTGCGCGGCTATTATCCGGTGACCGATGATATCACTCTGATGGGGCGCGCTCAGGGTGGGATGATCACCGGCTGGGGTGGGCAGGACGTGCCGCTGTTCGACATGTTCTATCGCGGTGGAGAGACCGTGCGCGGCTTCGCAGCGGCGGGAATTGGCCCGCGCGATACGCTCAGCGCCAACCAGGACGCGCTCGGCGGCAGCATGTACTTTGCGACCACGGCCGAGCTGCTATTTGCGATTCCCGGGCTGCCAGATGACTTTGGCCTGCGCGGGGAGGTGTTCACCGATGCCGGCTCGCTCTGGGGCGTCAGCAAGAATGCCGCCTCGGTGCCTGGGGTACAGGGAGGGGCTTTTGCGCTGCGCGCCTCGGTCGGTGCCGGGCTCGCCTGGGAATCGCCGATCGGCAACTTGGAGGTCGGCTACGCCATTCCGGTCGCCAAGCAGACCTACGACAAGACGCAGCCGATCTACTTCGGCCTGGTGCCGTTCTAGATCACGGCCGAGGATCAGGGGGCGGCAGATTTCGCTTGCCGCTGATATCCCTGCGGCCGCGCATGGGTTAGGCTCGCCGGCGAGCTGAGCAGTCCCCATGGAGGCGCAGATGATCCCCCAGCATTACCGCCGCGTGGTCCTTGCGCGTCGCCCCCCGGGCGAGCCCACGGAAGCAGACTTTCGCATCGAGACGGTACCGGTTCACGAGCCCGGGCCGCGCGAAGTCCTGATCCGCATCATCTATCTTTCCCTCGATCCCTATATGCGCGGACGCATGCGCGACGCCGCCTCATACGCCCCGCCGGTAGGCGTCGGTGAGGTGATGACCGGCGGCACGGTTGGCGAGGTGGTGCAATCCAACCATCCGAGTTTCAAGGTTGGTGAAATTGTCGAGGATCGGTTGGGCTGGCAGGAGTATGCCGTCACCGGTGGCGCTGGCCTGCGCAAGATCGACCCCACTCTTGCGCCCATATCGACTGCCAATGGCGTGCTTGGCATGCCCGGCATGACCGCGTACTTCGGGTTGCTTGAGGTCGGGCAGCCCAGGCCCGGCGAGACGGTTGTTGTGTCCGCCGCCTCTGGCGCCGTCGGCCAGGTCGTCGGACAGCTTGCCAAGCGCGCGGGCTGCCGCGCGGTTGGCATCGCTGGCGGCGCCAAGAAGTGCGCATTCGTCACCGACACGCTCGGACTCGACGATTGCGTCGACTACAAGCGGAGCACGGATCTGCAAGGGGCGGTGCGGGCGGCGTGTCCTAAGGGCGTCGATGTGTATTTCGACAATGTCGGTGGTGCGGTCAGCGACGCCGTATT
>JBPYEF010000437.1:0-6549 GCA_051985875.1 Hyphomicrobiaceae bacterium | reverse complement strand
GCGGTTTTGGCTTGGCACTCGGTATCGTCTACGGGCTCCTGCGCGCGGCGCTTGGAGCGCGGATTGCACCCGCGACCGGCTAAGACGATCCGCGCTGCCCGGGCCGTTGCAAGCTCATGCTAAGCGCGTGTCTCGGGCTGCGGTGGTGTGCAGCACGGCGACCGTCTTAGCGGCGGTCGCAGATTGCCGGCGGCTACGGCGCCGAGCGCGGCGCCGGCCGACTGGGCTCGGCCGCGAGCCCAGCACGCCTCGATGTTCAGTACTTGCCGAGCAGTCCCTCGCCGCAGCATGCCGTGGGACCAAAAAGTATGCTGAAACGCGCCATGATCGTCTGTACCTGCGCGCTGCCAATGCCGGCGATGAAGGGTGCCCCAGGGGCCGTGCCACCGGTAGTGCTCGTGAAGTGCCCTCCCGGCAGGTCTACGAAATCGTACTCGACGCCAAACAGCAGGTTGCTGATCATGCGCGCATCAAATCCGGCCCCCACGATCCAGCCGCTTTCGCGCTGGCTCGCGTGTGCCGTCACCCCCAGCGCCGAGCCGGCACCGAGATCGATCCCGGAGTTCGCGTAACCTGCCTTGCCGTAGAACAGGAACTGATCGTGCGCGAAACCCAGCCGGCCGACCGCCGCAAACAGGTCCTGCACACTGACTTTGTAGATGTCCAACGGAAACCCGGCGATCGGGCCCCTTATCCGCCCTTCCTCGGAGCTATCGGCGTACGAAATTTCCGCACCGAGCACGATGTTGTTTATCTGATAGTTGTAACCGAGGTGCCCGCCGAAGGATACGCCGCTCTCCGAGATCGAGAAATTTTGGCCCGGCGCCGTATTGAAACTTTCCACCACCGGGAAGCTCCAACGCGGTTCGCCCCACGTTGCACCCGCTTGGATACCAAGGTAAACGCCGGTCCAGACGAACGGTGCACAGCACCCATTCGCCGGCGGCGGTGGAGGTAGTGGAGGTGTCGCCGGCGGACCATCCGCGCTCGCGGCGCACGGCGCGAGCGCAATCAGGGTGAAAAGTGCGGTCAGACCACGAGCATTCATGGCAAGCCCAAGTCGATGCGCGCAATCACTGCGCTGACAGGTGCTGATTCGCTGCAAGAATTCAATCGCAGGGCGTCGCTTTGCCGGCAGAACGTTGCGGTTGCGTCACCCCCGCGCCCGCGGCTTGGCCTGGCTCGGCGAATGACGCAGCCTGCACAGCGCCGATCGGCGCAGAGGCATGGGAAGGGCTGGAGACGCGCGAACCCCGTCGGACATCCGCGGCGCGGCGCACGGCCACGCCACCGTGCGGCAATGGCGAGCCCACGAACAGAAACCAGCGGCGACGAGTTTGGCGTCGCGAAATCGACAAAAAACGTGCCCTGGCGACCAGCGTCAATCGCGCGCGCAGCCCGTTCGCAGCTTCCGTTGCTGCCCAGCGGAGAGGATAGCGCGATGCCCGACCGGTCGAGCGTCGCGCGGATGCTGCCGCAACGGCAACCTGCCACCCGTCATGTGCAAGGACAACGCCGCAGAAATTGCGCCGGAACGCGACCCTCTCCCATCTCAAGCCGGGAGGCCGGTAATGTACCGAGTACGGACGATACCCTTGGGTTGATCGGCAAGCTTCGCGCCACATCCATGTCGTGTGGAGGACTTGCGCCGTGCCGGCTGCGCCTCCCATAGCGGGCGCTCGGAACGAGCGATGGCATTGCTGGTTATCATCACCAATTCCCAACCTTCCCCGCCCGCATGGTTGAGAGCGTCGACGTCAAAGGTCTTTCGGGGCCCGTTGCGGTCGATCGAGCGGTATTCCCAGTCGGGCGCTGGCATCGCAAACGCATGCTACCGTTGCGCCCGGCAACAAAGAACCACCGCTGCTTTTTCAGGGGAGGACGCCAACTCCGATTACCAGCAACGATGACCGATGCGCTGCGGCTTCGGAGCCACAATTTTCGCAGGGCGAAATTGGCAGAATCCGTTGCAGCGCGGCGGCGCCTGATACGTTGCCTCGCGCCGCAACGCCCTATTCGACCCGCTCATCCTTTCGTAGCGGCGGCGGACTTAGGATCGCGCCTGGACGCGGCAGGCCGCGCTGCGCGGCCCAGCACCGTCCGCTTCAGGTACGCGATTTTGTTGCGCGTGATGACCACAAGCTCCCATCCCTCGTGGCCGGCCTCATTGAGTATATCGATCTCATCGCTGTTGCGCGGCAAGTCATTGAGGTCGATGGCGATGTATTCCCATCCGGGCATCGGCGCACCTATGCGCTACTTCCGAACAGCGCTCCGAAAGGGGCACGATTCGACAAGAGAGACAAGATAAGGGCGTCCGCTGCTTGCATCTGAACGCCTGCGCCATGGAATTTCCGGCGGCATCAGCGTTTTTCCCTGCCGTCGGCCGCGAGCGGGCCGCGCGCGATTTGCAGACGCTGCCGCGCATCGCCTGCTGGCGTTGTGCATCTGGCGCGTACGGGCGCGGGTCGGCAAGGGCGCAACGACGATCGCACCCGCCGGGGTCCGATCGTTGCCGGCGCGCGTGGGAGCGGAGGCGACGCGTCGCAAACCACGGCATCCAAGCTTTGCCCAGCACTCTCCCTCACGCGGGCGACAAGACGTGGATTACGCGATTGGCAATCATGTCCTTGGTTTTCGCGGCATAGGCGGACATGTGCGGAGCGGCCGCATGCGCCCTCAGCGCCTCGAGGCTTTCCCACTTTTCGATGACCACGAATGTGTCGGCACCGAAGGGTGTCTGGAACTTGCCGACATCCGGTGTGTCGATCGCTGGACCGTACTCGATGCAGCCCTTTTCCGCATGTACGGCCGGCATGTTGAGGCGAAACTCTCGCAGAATGGCCTCGCGCATTCCAGGCTTGGCGGTAATCACAGCTACCACATGGATCACGGCGACAATCTCCCTTGCGGATGTTTTGGAGGTTTGGACCCTAGCATCTCTCCGCCCCGCGCGCGAACCCGCAGCAACGCCGGCACCACCGTTGCGCGCATGCGACCTGTCGATCGCGCACCGCAGGCCAACGCGTCGATGCCTCCCTTGCCCCAGCACTTTTCCCCTGCGCCTTCAGGCCCGGGCGGCACCTCCGGTGCGCTTCGCCAACAGTGCGGATACGCTAGATTGCGTGCCGTCGACGTGCATTGCTCCGCGGCGATTGGCGCTGGCGCGGCCGGCGGGCTACAGATCTGCGGACCATCGACCACGTACCGAGGTGAGGATGCTCTCGGATCGCGAGCGCCATTTCCTGGCGGAACGAAGGGTTGCCCATCTTGCAACCGCCGATCGGGACGCCGTTCCCCACGTCGTTCCGGTATGCTTTGGCCTCCGTGGCGAGACGCTCTACATTGCCATTGACGAGAAGCCAAAGCGGCGGCCAGCGACCGACCTCAAACGCTTGAGGAACATTGCCGAGAATGCCGCGGTAGCGATCGTGATCGACCGCTACGATGAGGACTGGCGGCGTCTCGGATGGGTCATGCTGCACGGCCGCGCGGAAATCTTAACCGGCGGCAAGGAGCATGCGCGCGCGCAAGCACTGCTTCGCTCTCGATATTCGCAGCTCGAGACAATGACCCTTACAGGCCTGCCCGTGATCGCCGTCCGCATCCAGCGCGCGGCGAGCTGGGGCGATCTTTCCAGTGAGCGGTGAGCAACCTAGGCCAGTTTCGTGCCGGTTTATCCCCCGGCTCGTCACTTCTGATGCAACGTGCCTCAGCAATTATGGCCGACCGAGTGCGCCGTTGGCATCAGGCCGTTCTGTTCGGCATCGGGGCACCCGCAGGTCGGCCGCATGGCCAGGGCGCGCTTTCGGCAACGAACGCGAGCGCCTCGATCGCGCGCGATAACCTCATGTGTGCCGCTGCATCGGACGGCGACCTCATCGCGGTTTGCGGGCCGACTGCAAGGCATCCCTCAGTGCTTTGATTGCCCGCCCGCCATCGTCACGAAAGAACGTATACCAGTAGTATGCGAGGATGAGCAACGTACCGATATCCCAAATCTCTCCCACCGGCGGCATTGCGCTTGCGGGTATATCGATTAGCGCCACGCCCCAGGTTGCCGCCACGCGGAATGCAAGGGCCGTCAGCGCTCGTCGCATTGGATTAGTGCGTGGCAACTTTGCGATTACCACAACGAGTACTAGCGACAATACGAGCATCGCTCCGATGACGATCAATAAGTCACGGATGATTTCGGTGATCGTGTCCATGCAAACCTTCAAAGGCGGCGTGCGCGCCGTTACCAGCTGCCAGCCGTGCGCAGCCGACGTCCTCGAGCGCCGCTGCTGCGCAGCATTAGCCGATGCAACTTACGAGAACCAGCCGTGGTCCCTCCTGCGCGTCGCACCCTCATGATCGGCACCGGCCCCCAGCAGTGTGCGCCATGGAGAAGCGCAGCGGCAAATCGCGGCGAACCGCATTCTCGATGCGGCAAGGTAATCGACGCCGCGTCCGACGCAGCAATCGCAAATAAAGCTCGTTCGACGCCGCGTTAGCTGCCGGCGGCGCGCGGACCAACGTTGTATGACAACCTTGGCGGCGACCGCCCGAACGTGGTGGGGCGAGCGTGCCGCAGAGGTGTCACCAACGCGACACGCGCCGCGGCGGAGTGCGCCTTGCGAAAGATATTGTTCACTTTTTGTTCCATTCATGCTAGAGCGTCTACGCCGCCCGCAGACTCCGCGAAAGCTTCCCCTCTTCGCCCGGCGAGTAGCGTTGAGCGCGGGCGGCGACCTTCCCGCCATGACCGCCCCGGGCGCGCGCAGGAACGGGACGTCAGAGCAACGCTCAAAAGGGGTGCTTGTGAGGACCCGACACGCTCACTGCGTTGCGCCACGCGGCGGCAAGCGGCCTCCCGGTCTATACGCAGCGCTCTCGGCCTCAGCGCGGTTTAATGCGGCCGGGGCTGAGACCATAAAAATCTCGAAGCTCCCGAACGGCGACGATGGTTGCTGCTTCGGGGAGCCCCGTGTGGTGCCGAACGGCATCGACGGCCTTGGCCCTGTCCTCGATTGCGACATCGAATTGCAAACGTGTCATTCTGGGTCGCGTCGCCCTCCTGTCGAACCCAGTCACCTCAACCATCCATCCCTTCGACATGCGTCTGCCCTCCCTATGCGGCCACTCGTCATTAGCCTGCATCGAGCGTGCCAGTTTGCCGAGACGCTGCAGCAATGGCTTACGCGCGAGGGCCTCTGCGGGGACGCGCGCACGCACGGCTATCCCCCGTGAACCCGAATGCCTGCCCTGCGCACGATCCGCAACGCGACGTTTGCATCGGTTGACGCGGCTCTCGCCCAGAGTATCGGGGCCGAGCGCACGCCTGGCTGGATCCGCGACCGAGCGGTCAGATATAGCAATTCAACGACGTCGTTCTCAGGCGTTCTACGAGTATCGCGGCTATCGACCGGTACAGCCGACTGGCGAACGTCGGATCCGTCTGCTCGAACTTGTCTAGAACGCCCGTATCGATGATGCGCACCTGGGTCGGCTCCCGGGCGACGACCCTCGCGCTCGTACGATTGCTGTCCACAAAGGACATTTCGCCAAACAATTCACCGCGAGCAAGTATTGCCAACGGCACGAGCGTCGCTCCGTTTTCACGCTCGATTTTGACCGAGCCGTGTTCGATGACGTAAAGAGCACGCGAGGATACGTTCTCCGCAACAATGATCTCGTCGCGTTGGAACATCTTCGTGGCTGCCGCTTGCAGAAGTGCGCTCTCCTCATCGGGCTCCAAAAAAGCGAAAAACGATTTTCCTGTCATGGCAACACTCAAAGAGTGGAGGGGGACCAGTACGTCGCGGCGAGCAATTACGCATGCGCACCATGGCTCGTTACGGGACCTGCCTGTGGAAGCAGCCACTGTAACGAGTACACCCAAACCTGGGTAGAGACTTGATGCCGCCTTTATTGTCGCCCTCCTTGGTCGTGCGCAACGATCCAAGCGCACGGCCGAAAACAACGATTGTCCCTTGGCTTGCCGCTTTGCTGCGCCAGGTATGTGCCGGCTCGATCACGGGATAGGCGCTGAACGGCGCCAGGCCGGTACTTCTGCCGATCGCGTCCTCTCACCCCACCTCGGTGCGCGATTGATCGCACTGCGCGACCAGGCGGCAGCGCACGGCAGCCGCCAGGCAGTCGACTCGGCGGGGGAAGCGTTTCAGGCGATTCCGCTTTGTGGCTCGGTCCGCGTCAGCCGATCCAGCTCAAAGCAGCATGCATGGTGGCTCGCCGCGAGTGCCAACCCGACAACGCTGGCGAGCATGGCCGCACCCACCACCTTGTTCGCCACCTTCGCCATTCTAACCCCTATGCGAGCTCGCGCATTGGCGCGTAGACCGCGATCACCACGCGAGCACACGCCGACCCTGCCGGCGCGGTGCAAGGTCGATGCCAAGCGCGCTCCACTTTCGCGATGCTGCGGGAAAAACACCTTGGGGCGCGACCCGGAGCGACATCTCGGCCTAAGGGGCGAGAGCGGGGGTATAAACGCGCAGCGCCGTGCCGCATCTCTGTGCGCGTACATTCCCACAACGCACAGAATCT
>JBPYEF010000436.1:0-2672 GCA_051985875.1 Hyphomicrobiaceae bacterium | reverse complement strand
CATTCGGGACCGAGAAGACGTTAACGATAGAGCCGCACGATCAGGCGGGGTGGCACGCCTGCGAAATACAATGTGAGGCAGAGTAGATTGCGCAGCGATCGCCGGTACCAGCCCTCTCGCCGCCATTTCTCGGCCGAGGTAATCGCAGCCACCTCGAGCGGAACAAGCCGCCGGCGGCCGAGGCGACGGATCAGGTCCACGTCCTCCATCAAAGGTAGCGCCCGGACGCCGCCGACGGCGTGCAGCAGATCGCGATGGATCAGCAATCCCTGATCGCCGTAGGGGAGCGCCAGCGTCCGGCAGCGCCATGCCACCGCCTTTTCCAGGAGCCTCGCACGGGGGTCATCGCTGTCGAGCGCGAAGCGGAAGTAGCCCGCGCAGCCTGGTGCGACGCGTGCGTCCCGCCATCCCTGACCAAGCCGCGTATCGGCGTGCAACAGCAGCAGCCATTCACCGCGCGTCGCTGCCACCCCGGCCGCCAGTTGTTCGCCGCGCCCTCTGGCGGCGCAGAGCACGCGCGCGCCCAATGATCGGGCGAGCTCCGCTGTGCCGTCGCTGCTGCCGCCATCGACCACCACCACCTCGTCGGCGCCCGCGAGCGAGGTCAGTGTTGCCTCGAGCGTCTCCCCGGCGTTTAGGCTCGGGATTACAACCGAGAGCATGTTCCCATAATGTTCTTGACCGCAAGGCATCTCTCTGCCAGGTTGCACTGGGAACGAACAGGGAACAGGGCATGCGCGAGGACGCCGAACTTGGCAACATGCCGCCGCTTGCCCGCCACGGGCGCGGAGCGACGACAAACCCCCCGGTGCGCTTTGACCGCCAGAACGCGAGCCCCTTCGACGACGGATGGGACACCCTGACGGCAGAGTATGGTGAACTGCCCAAGCTCGCGACCACTTTGACGCGCGATACGACCAAGTCGGCGATCAGCTGGAACAGTTCGCCGGATATTGGTTTCGATCGCGCCGTGAACCCTTATCGCGGCTGCGAACACGGCTGCATTTACTGCTATGCCCGGCCGACCCATGCGTATCTCGGCTATTCGCCTGGTCTCGACTTCGAGACCAAGCTGATCTTCAAGCCGGACGTTGCGGATTTGTTGGCGAAGGAGCTCAGCAGGCCGGGCTATACCGCCCGCACTTTGGCGCTGGGATCGAACACCGATCCCTATCAGCCAGTCGAGCGTACGTTGAAGCTCACGCGTGCGGTGCTGCAGGTACTGGATCGCTACAACCATCCCGTTGGCATCGTGACCAAGTCGGCTGGTGTCCTGCGCGATCTCGATATCCTGAGCTCGATGGCGCGAAGGAAGCTTGCGAGAGTTTACGTCTCGGTCACCACGCTGGACGCCGCCCTCGCGCGCCGAATGGAACCGCGTGCAGGCACTCCGGCGCGGCGGCTGCACACGATCGCCGAACTGGCGCGCGCGGGGGTGCCGGCGGGCGTGTTGGTAGCGCCGATGATCCCCGGGCTGAACGATGCCGAGATGGAGAAGATCGTCGAAGCTGCCTCGCGTGCGGGTGCGCGTCATGCCGGCTATGTGTTGCTGCGCCTGCCGCACGAGCTCAAGCAGATGTTCGAGGACTGGCTTGCGAGGCACTTCCCGGACCGCGCGAAACATGTGCTGAGCCTGATCCGCGAGACACGGTCGGGCGCCCTGAACGACGCGCGGTTCCATCACCGGTTCTCTGGCCACGGCGTGTACGCCGATCTGCTGTTGCGGCGGTTCGCACGTGCTGCGCGGCAATGGGGGCTCGATGAGGCCCGTGAGGGACTGGATTGCGGGAAATTTGCAGTGCCCAAGGAGGGGGCGAAGGAGGCTACGAACGCGCAGATGTCATTGTTTTCCGGCTTGGTCTGACATCGCGCGCTCACCCCACGGAGCGGTCACCGCTGAAGCGGCGGACGACGTTCTCAAGCAGACGCGAGATCGGTCCCTCGAAGCCGTTGCACCACAGGCTTCCGCAAAAGGTGATTGATCCAACAGCGAAGATTGCGCCGCCGGATGGCGTATCGAAATAGACGATCTCACCGCGCGCGAGGTCCTCGACCGGTTCGCCGTTGACCGTGATGGTATTCGACAGAAGCTCCTCGGGCACGGGCAGAAAAGACGGGAGCGGGTTCTCTGACCGCGCGAGGATCACCGCGCCCGCTGGGGTGCCTAGCATCGGATCGGCGCGATCGAGCTCGAACCCGGCCGCGCCGCCACCCGAGAGGCCATAGTCGCCAAGTACGTCTCCCTCGATGCCCTCGAACACCCAGCCAAAGCGCGGTTCGTGCGAGGCGGGGAGGCGGCGGTAGTATGTGCCCTCGAACGCCGCCTGGCAGGAAAAGCCGACGCCCACCAACATCTGCGGCGGTCGGCGGTTGCGCCGCCACAGGCCGCCCAACCGGCCGTCGGTCTGGTGGTAGTATTCGCCAGGCTCTGCGGCCCAGGTGCGAATACCGCCCTCGGCGCGGCGCAACTCTATCAGGTGCGGTGCAGCCTTGTCGCGTGCGATGCGCCAATAAAAGCCGTTGCCGCCCAGATAGGCGAGCCTGCCGCCGCGGCGCGTATAGGCCGTCAGGGCATCGAGCGTGCCGAGCGTGTGGTATTCCGGATGCGAACTGGTGAGCACCGCCCGGTACGGCGCGATCAAGTCGACGCCCTCATCGTCGAGGTCTTCATC
>JBPYEF010000435.1:0-6559 GCA_051985875.1 Hyphomicrobiaceae bacterium | reverse complement strand
TGGCCTCGCAGGCGCCGGACGCTCAAGGGCCGTGTTTTGCGGCTGCGCGTGCTAGACTTTACATCGCCCAAGCTCGGCGAGCGGAGCGAGTATCGACATGCACCGAGCATCGCAGGTCTGCGGCCGTCGGCCACCGCGTCGCGCGCATGGCGCATGCAGCGCCGCGCCGGGTCTCACGCGCAAGCGCGCGCCCAGCGCCCTGTTTGCCACCCTGTTTGCCGCCCTGCTTGCCACCCCGTTTGCCTGGGCAATGCTGCCCGGGGGCTCGGCGCTCGCCCAGACCGGTGGCAGCGATGAGCCGCGCGGGGAGCTGGTGCTGAGCGACCTTCCGCCACGCGGATCGAAGGCCTACAACGCACTCCTTGCGCTAGCCGGAAGAACCGCCAACGGTCAGGTGCTCGGCTTCACCAAGTCGGAAGTCTGGTCGATGCCGGAATCGCGCATCGACCGCGTCGTGCGGCAGGGCAGGACGCTCGGTGTAAAGACCACCAGGCTCGGGGCCGACTGGAATCACATTCTCAAGGCGCCTGCCGCTCCGATGGTCATGTCGGATAAGCAGCAGACCATGCTCAAGGGGCTTGAGGGTGAGCGCGAGACGATGGCGGTCGGCATGATGGCCGCACCCAACGCCGCCATCGTAGAGTACGCCCTGATGAAGGATCACGACCCCAAGGCGGCGATTGGCAAGCGGCCCGCGGCGCTGATCTACAAGGTTGCCATTCCCCTCGGCGACAAGGAGACATTGAGCGTACGGCGTACGCGGGTCGACATGAAGAAGGGGGGCTGCACGTGGCGCGGGGAGATCGAGGGCACCGGCGAGCCCGTCGTTCTCATGTGGTGGAAGGACGGGCGCTTCACCGGCATGTTCACCTATCGCGGGCACATGTACACGCTCCAGAACATGGGCAATGCCGTCTATGCCGTCATCGAGACCGATCCGGCCAAGATGCCGCCGGACCACGGTGCCATGGGGAGCCATGGCGCGCTGCCGCAAGGCGCCGATCTCAAGGATGACCCCTTGGTTATGCGTGGCGAAGGAGCAGCGATGCGTCCGCAAGATCGGGCGCAGCGCGGCGCCATCGGCGTGCCGCCGCCAGCTGCGGCCGGCGAGGGCGCTGCCGAGCCTCCAATCGTGCCACTCGCACCGGCGCGGCGCCGCGAGCTCGCCGCAAAGAAGGTCACCATCGACGTGATGGTGCTGTACACGAGCAGGGTGGCAAGCAAGTACATCGAGGTCGATAAGGACCTGATCGACATGGCGGTCGAGCAGGCCAACGAGTCATTTGCCAACAGCGGGCTGGAGAACGTCAAGCTGCGTCTCGTGCACCAGGAGCCGATCAATTACGATGAATCGGACGGGGAGCATTTCAACCACCTCTACCGTATGGTCGACGGCGAGGGGGTATTTGCGAAGGTTCGGGCACTACGCAACGCGAAGCGCGCCGATGTCGTCGCCCTGATCGTCGATGACCCATCGGGTTGCGGTCTGTCGACACGCGTCGCCGCCGATGCCGAGGAGGCCTTCGTCGTCGTGCACCATTCCTGCGCCGCGCTGACCTATTCCCTTGCCCACGAGATCGGCCATATCATCGGCGCGCGCCATGACAAGGCCTTGGACAAGAACATGTCGCCGTTCGCCTACGGTCACGGCTTCGTCAATGGCACCAAGTGGCGCGACATCATGAGCTACAAGGCGAGCTGCGACGGCTGCCCGCGGATTCCCGTGTGGTCCAACCCCCGCATTAAGTATAAGGGTGATGCCGCTGGCACCCTTGATGCCGACAACGCCCGCGTTATTCTCGAGCAGGCAGAACGCGTATCGAAGTTCCGGTGAAAGTCGAGGCATCGCGCGCAAGCGATCCTGTCGCCCGCCGCCGCGAAAGGCAACACAGGAAACCCGCAAGGACCATCCCGTTTAGGACATCCCATTCAGGACATCCGATGAAGCACCGGCATTGGGGAGGTCTCGTCGTAGCGGGACTGCTGCTCATCTGCCGCCCGGCGGCGGCCGAGCCGGCGGTCAGCACCTTCAAGCTCGGCAACGCCATGCAGGTAGTGGTGATACCCGATCATCGCGTACCCGTTGTCACCCACATGATCTGGTATCGCGTCGGCGCGGGGGAGGACCCCTGGGGTACTTCGGGCATCGCGCATTTCCTCGAGCATCTCATGTTCAAGTCGACCGACAAACTGAAGTCGGGCGAATTCTCGCGCATCATCACGCGGCTCGGCGGCCGCGACAATGCAGCGACCACGCACGATACGACGTCCTATTTCCAGCGCGTCGCCAAGGAGCACCTGCGTGAAGTGATGGAGCTCGAGGCAGATCGCATGGTCAATCTAAGGCTGCTCGAGGAGGAGGTGCAGACCGAGCGCAATGTCATTCTCGAAGAGCGGCGGAAAAATGTGGATGGCAACCCGTTGAGCCTGCTCGGCGAGCAGATGTCCGCGGCGTTGTTTGTGAACCATCCTTACCACCGCCCGGTGCTCGGTTGGGCCCACGAAATGGCCGCCCTGTCGTTGCAGGACGCGGCCACCTTCTATAAGCACTACTATGCGCCGAACAACGCCGTGCTGGTGGTTGCCGGCGATGTCACGCCCGAGGAGGTGCGGTCGCTTGCGGAGGCAACGTATGGGCGCAACAAACCCAACCCCGCCATCACCCCCCGCGTTCGCCCCAAGGATCCCCCCGACATCGCCGCGCGCCGGGTGCGGCTGGCGGACGCGCGCGCGGGAACTCCCGTCTTGCTGCGCTACTACCGCGTTCCGAGCTACGCCTCGGCCGCGCCGGGCGATGCAGAGAGCATCGAGCTGCTGTCGTGGATACTGGGCGGCGACGACACCTCACGCACCTACCGGCGGTTGGTCGGGGAGCGGCTCGCATCGACGGCAGGCAGCAACTACGAAAGCGACGGCCTCGACGGCGGCCGGTTGGCGTTCGTGGTGATCCCCGTGCCGGGCGTTACCCTGGACAGGGCCGAGGCCGCGCTCGATGCGACGATCGGCGAAGTGCTTGCCAACGGCGTGACGCCGGCCGAGCTGCAGCGCGCCAAATCCGCGCTCGAGGCGCAGCGCGTGTTCGACTCGGACAACCAGGCAACGCTTGCGCGCCGCTACGGCCTCGGCGTCGCGCTTGGCCGCTCCATTGCCGATATCGAGGCGATGCCGGTGCGTATGCGCGAGCGGACGCTTGAGGACGTGAAGCGTGTCGCGGCGGAGTTTCTCAGGCCGGAGCACTCGGTTACGGGTAGCCTGGTGCCACCGGAGGCCAGGCGCGACGCCGCCTCACCGGCGCCGGCGGCAAGCAAGTAGCACACGCAAATAGAGGAACGCATGCGCGGCAGATCGCCTTCTCAGGGGATGCGGGCTCGCTCAAGCGCTCGGCCGGTCCGCGCGCATATCGCCGCGGCGATCCTGCTAATGCTCACGGGCGAGTTGGCCGATGCGCCCGCCGCCCGCGCCGTGACGGTCGAGCAGATCGTCACCCCCAAGGGTATCAAGGCGTGGCTGGTCGAGGAGCACAGCGTACCTCTGGTCGCCATCCGCTTTGCGTTCATGGGCGGCTCAGCGCAGGACCCTCGGGGCAGCGAAGGACTCGCCGCCATGACCGCCGACCTGCTGACGGAGGGCGCCGGGGACATGCCCTCTGAGGCCTTCAAGGAACGGTTGGCCGAGCTCGGGACGCGCCTGACGGTGTCGAGCGGGCGCGACGCACTCTATGGCGGCATGCAGGCGCTGTCGCAGCGGCTTGCGCCATCGCTGCAGCTGCTCCGGGAGACATTGGTGGCGCCACGCTTCGATGCGGATGCGATCGAGCGCGTCAGGGCGCAGCGCCTCAACGACCTTGCGCAAGACGCCAACGAGCCGACCAAGCTGGCCATTAATCGCTGGTATGCCGAGGCGTTTCCCGGTCAGGCCTACGGCAGGCCCGTCGACGGCACACCAGAATCGATCGGCCGCATCGACGCCGCTTCCATCAGGACAATGCGCGCACGGCTGCTCGCGCGTAACGCTCTGCACGTCGTCGTCGTTGGCGATATCGACAAGGGCGGAGCCATGCAGGCGCTCGACGACGTATTCGGCACACTGCCCGAGCGCAGCGACGTCGTGCGCCTGGCGCGGATCGAGCCGCGCGTCGTTGCTGCGCCCGTGGTCATCGACAAGGACTATCCGCTCGCCACGGCGACCTTCGGCCTGCCGGCGCTTGCCAACGACAGCCCCGACTTCCCCGCGCTGCAGGTGGTGAACCACATCATCGGCAGCGGCGACTTCGATTCGCGGCTGATGGAGGAGATCCGCGTCAAGCGCGGACTTGCCTACGCGATTCAAACCAGCTTGCTGCGCGACACCGCGACCTCGCTGTTGGTCGGTGGCTTCGCGACCAAGAACGAGGTGATGGGTACGGCGCTCGGACTTGTCAAAGACGTGCTGACCGACATGGCCCGAAACGGCCCAACGCCTGCGCAATTCGATGACGCCAAGCGCTATTTGATAGGGTCTTTCCTGCTCGATTTCGACACCAATGCCAAGGTTGCGGGGTCGCTGCTGACCATTCAGCTGCTCGGCCAGGGTCCAGACTACCTCACGGTCCGCAACCAGCGGATCGGCGCGGTCACCCTCGATGCCGTCAAGCGCGTCGCTGCCCAGGTACTCAAGCCCGAGCGCCTTGTCGTCACCATCGTCGGCAGACCAAAGTTGACGCCCTGAGGCGACCGATCGCGGCCCGCTCAAGGGTGCACGAATTGGCCGAAGAGCATGTCGGCGGCAAGCCCGATGAGCAGCATCCAGCCAACCAATCGGTTGGAGATGAAGCGGGTGAGACAGTTGCCGGGATCATCGGGCTTGAGCGTCAAGACCTGCCAGGCGAGCTGTGCGCCCGCGAGCGCGAGCGCGACAAAGTAGAGCACGCGCGCGCCTGCCAGCGCTCCCGCAGCCGCCCAGCAGCAGGCGGCGCCGGCATAGAACGCGCCAATCCAGACCTTGGTGGCGGCGCCGAATTTCAGCGCCGTGGATTTGAGCCCGACCAAAAGGTCGTCCTCCTTGTCCTGGTGCGCATAGATCGTGTCGTAGCCGATCGTCCACGACACCGCACCGGCGTAGAGCGCGATCGGCGCGGGGGCGAGCGCGGCGGTTATCGCCGACCAGCCGAGGAGGGCCCCCCATGAGAAGGCGAGCCCGAGCACGAGTTGTGGCCAATAGGTGAAGCGCTTCATAAACGGGTAGATCGCGACCAGCAGCAGGGAGGCCGCTCCGAGACGTATGGTGAATGCATTGAGCTGCAGCAGCAGCAGCAGTCCGGCAAGGCACTGCGCGGCGAGCAGCAGCCGCGCACCCGCCATGCTCACCCGGCCCGAGGGGATCGGCCGCGCCGCCGTGCGCGCCACCGCGGCGTCGTAGTCCTTGTCCACCATGTCATTGTACGTGCACCCCGCGCCGCGCATCACGAAGGCTCCGGCGAAGAACAGCGCCAGGTACGCAGCGTTCGGATGGGTGCGGCCGATCGCGTCTTCCGCCAGCGCCTGACCCCACCAGCAGGGGAACAGCAGCAGCCATGCGCCGATCGGGCGATCGAGGCGCATCAATTGCAAATAGGGCTGCCAGGCTGCCGGGGCGAGGCGATTGACCCAGTTGCGCGGGGCCGCGTCCGGGAGCGTGCCGGTCGTAAGCGGTGGGGAGGCAGGGTTCGGCATCTTGGCACTCTTCCGCATGCGCGCCGACGACGGCAGAGGGAGCAGACGGCTAGAGCCCGAGCAGCGCCGGCAACTCCGCGAGCGATTCGATGGCGTGCTGGGGTGCACCGCCGGCTGCCGTCGCCGCGGCGGCGTGAATGCGGCGATGCCCCGGCCGCGCCACCATGACGCTGATCCAGCCGCGCGCATTGGGCACCACGAAGTCCTTGGCCGGATTGTCGGCGATGTACACGAACTCGTCCGCCGCGCTGCCGAGCGCGCGCTCGATCGCACAATAGCCCTCAGGATGCGGCTTGAAATAGCGCCGGCCGCCGAGCGCGTCGGTGTAGACGATCGCCTGGAAGTGCCCGGCGATGCCAAGCGCAGCCACCTTTCTGGCCTGCATGCGATGGCTGCCGTCCGTGATCAGGCCGAGCTTGCCGCGCGCGGCGAAGTGGCGCAGCGCCCAGCTCGCATCGGCGAACAGCTCGAGCTCGGGTTCGTGGTCGCGGTAGGCTTGCACGAGACCCGCCAGCTGCTCGGCACTGTGGCCGGGCAGACGCCGTGCCAGCGCCGTGCCGAACAGGCTGCCGAGCTCGCCGGCATCGAGCAGGTCCTCCATTTCCTTGGCGAGCCCGGCGAGGCCGAGGCTGACCTCCGCCCATCGCCCGGCGGCCCTGAAGCCCGACTGGGCGAATTGCCGCTCGGGGTAGAGGGTGTCGTCAAGGTCAAACACCAGTATCGGGTGGGACATGGTGCCTGCTCAACCGTGTTGCCGGAACGCGTGGAAGTGCCAGATGGCAATGGCAAACAGGCCAGCGGCGGCTGCCTGATGTGTAAGCGCCAAGGGCAAGGGGACATGCTCGAGCAGCGTCCAAATGCCGAGCCCG
>JBPYEF010000434.1:0-16762 GCA_051985875.1 Hyphomicrobiaceae bacterium | reverse complement strand
GTTGCGCACCACTTTTTTTGCTGGGCGCGCCGCAACTCACCGTACAGGATAGGGTTGAGTATATCCTGGGCGGACGCGCGGAGGGCCGGGGCTGCGTGGCATGCCAGGGCCGCGCTCTCGGGCGCCGTGCGGACGTGGCCATTTGAAACCTTGGGGCGTTCCCAAGGTTCTGCCGTGGGCCGGCGCTTCCAGTGGGTGGCGCCGGGGCGCGCGGGTGGTGTTCGAGCCGAAGCGTTTGTGTTCGGCGGGGTCGATCACCATGTTATGCCAAGACCTGGCGGCGTGGCGAATTGGCCATACGCTGGCAACCACGCCGATGAAACAGCGGCCTGCGGACCTATGCCGTTCCGGCGTTTTTTGGTCTAATGCCCGACCGAAGCGCCGTGCACAGAGGCGATCAAGTAATGACGACGAAGGAAAGCATCTTCGATCTCTACGCCCAGGCATACGAGAGCCAAAAACAGCATCGCATGTCCCTGCGGGAGTACCTCGAGGGATGCCGTACAGATCCTGCGTTCTTCGCCACGACCGCGGAGCGGATGATCTCGGCCATTGGTGATCCGGAATTCGTCGATACGGCGAGGGATGCGCGGCTTGGGCGTGTATTCATGAACCGCACGCTCAAGGTGTATCCGGCATTCAAGGACTTCTACGGCCTCGAGGAAACCATCGAGCGCATCGTCGGCTTCTTTCGACATGCCGCCCAGGGTCTCGAGGAGAAAAAGCAGATCCTCTACCTGCTGGGGCCGGTCGGCGGCGGCAAATCTTCCCTGGCCGACCGCCTCAAGGAACTGATGGAGAAGTGCCCCGTCTACGTGCTGGCGACCAATGACGGCACCAGTCCGATCTTCGAAAGTCCGCTCGGCCTATTCGATCCCCAGTCGATGGGTGCGATGCTGGAAGAGCGCTACGGCATTCCGGAGCGGCTGCTGCTCGGCAACATGTCGCCGTGGGCGGTCAAGCGCCTCGACGAATTCGGTGGCGACATCTCGAAATTCTCCGTCGTCAAGCTTCACCCTTCCAAGCTGCGCCAGATCTGCGTCGCCAAGACCGAGCCGGGCGACGAGAACAATCAGGACATCTCCGCCCTCGTCGGCAAGGTCGACATCCGCAAGCTCGAGCACTTTGGCCAGAACGATGCGGATGCCTACTCCTACTCGGGCGGCCTCAATCGCACGACGCAGGGCATTCTCGAGTTCGTCGAGATGTTCAAGGCGCCGCTGAAGATGCTGCACCCGCTTTTGACCGCCACGCAGGACCGTACCTACGTCGGCACGGAGAATGTCGGGGCCATGCCCTACCAGGGGCTGATCATCGCCCACTCCAATGAGAGCGAGTGGCAGAGCTTTCGTGCCAACAAGAACAACGAGGCATTTCTCGACCGCATCAGCGTGATCAAGGTTCCCTACTGCCTGCGGGTTACGGACGAAAAAAAGATCTACGAGAAGCTGTTGGCCTCGAGCGAACTCAAGGATTCCGCCATCGCTCCCGGCACGCTCGAAATGCTCGCGCGTTTCTCCGTGCTGACGCGCCTCAGGTCGCACGAAAATTCCTCGCTGATCTCGAAGATGCGTGTCTACGACGGCGAGAGCCTCAAGGATTCGGACCCGCACGCCAAGACCATCCAGGAATACCGTGATGCCGCGGGCGTCACGGAAGGCATGGACGGCGGTTCGACGCGTTTTGCCTACAAGATCCTGTCCGAGACGTTCAACTTCGACACCCACGAAGTTGCCGCCGATCCCGTGCATCTGCTCTATGTTACCGAGCAGGCCGTGCGCCGCGAGCAGTTGCCTGAGGAAACGGAGAACCGCTGGCTCGAATTCCTCAAGGAGGAGCTGTCGCCGCGCTACGCCGAATTCATCGGCAACGAGATCCAGAAGGCCTACCTTGAGTCCTACCACGACTTCGGCCAGAACCTGTTCGATCGCTACGTGGCCTACGCCGATGCCTGGATCGAAGACCATGACTTCAAGGATCCCGACACCGGGCAGCTGATGAGCCGGCAGGTGCTCGAGCAGGAGTTGTCGAAAATCGAGAAGCCCGCCGGCATCGCCAACCCCAAGGATTTCCGCTTCGAAGTGGTCAAGTTCTCCTTGCGTGCCCGTTCCAAGAACGGCGGCAAGAACCCCAACTGGACGAGTTATGAGAAGATCCGCGAGGTCATCGAGCGGCGGATGTTCAGCCAGGTCGAGGATCTGCTGCCCGTGATCAGCTTCGGCAAGAAGCAGGACAGCGAGACCGAGAAGAAGCACGAGGAGTTCGTACAGCGCATGGTTGAGCGCGGCTATACGCCTCGGCAGGTGCGCCGGCTCGTTGAATGGTACATGCGGGTCAAGAAATCGAGCTGAGCTAGCTCATGCGATGGGCGCGGGCGATGGGAACACCGCGGGCGCGCCCGAGCATGCGGCGGCCGATTGCAGCGCATGCCCGCACGCTGCCGCCCGGCGGGAGCGTGCGCAGGCATCGCGGAAACAAAAATCGCCTGACCCTGAGTGGCGCGGACGTGAGCCGCTCGGGTGCGTCGACGTCGTTTTCTCCGGGTCGGGGGTCGCGCGCGCTGGGCGCGCGGGGCCTGGCGCGTGGGATCCAGAGCGTCAAATACCGCTTGTCGAGCTGGCGTTCGCTCGTTGAGCGCAGGTCGGCAAGCACAGTGCGAGCGGATGGAGCGGCAGCAGGCTAGAAAGCGATGCAGATTGTCGACCGGCGTCTCAATCCGAAATCGAAGAGCCTGGGTAATCGCCAGCGCTTCCTGCGCCGCGCCAAGGCGGAGATCCGCGAGGCGATCAAGGATTCGCTGAAAGCGCGCAAGGTGGCCGAGACCGAGGGCGCCGAGAAGGTCACCATCCGCTCCAAGAGCCTGCGTGAGCCGAGCTTTTCCTTGGGCCGCAACTCGGGGCTGCGCGACTATGTGCTGCCCGGCAACGAGGCCTACAAGGTCGGAGACGAGATCCCCAAGCCACAGGGTGGCGCAGGTGGTGGCGGCAGCAAGGGCAGCCCCGACGGCGAAGGTCAGGACGAGTTCACGTTCACACTGACCAAGGAGGAATTCCTCGATCTGTTCTTTGACGACCTCAAGCTGCCGAACCTCATCAAGGTCAAGCTCAAGGATTTGAAGGCGCCGAAGTCGGCGCGCGCCGGCTTCACCACCGAGGGTCCACCCGCCCGCCTCAACCGCACGCGCACGATGCGCAAGAGCCTCGGGCGCAGGCTGGCGCTGCGCCGCCCGAGCGCGGCCGAGGTAGCGCGGCTTGAGGAGGAGCTCGCCGCCGCGGAGGCGGCGCATCCCGTCGATCAGCAGAAAGTCGCCGAGCTGCGCGCCCGCCTCGAGCACAAGCAGCGCCTGCGCCGTACCATCGCCTACATTGATCCGATCGATCTGCAGTATAATCGCTTCGAGCGCGTGCCCAGGCCGACGACGCAGGCGGTGATGTTCTGCCTGATGGACGCCTCGGCCTCCATGACCGAGCCGCTCAAGGATTTGGCCAAGCGCTTCTTCATGCTGCTGCACGTTTTCCTGTCGCGCTACTACCGGGAGGTGCACATCGTCTTCATCCGCCACACCAGCACCGCCGCCGAAGTGGATGAGGAAACGTTTTTCCGCAGCACCGAGACGGGCGGAACGGTGATCTCGACCTCACTTGAGGAAATGCTCAAGGTGGTGCGCGCGCGCTACTCGCCCGCCGACTGGAACATCTACGCGGCCCAGGCATCCGACGGCGACAACTTCCACGACGACATGCCGCGTTGCCTGGAGCTGCTCGACCGGGAGATTCTGCCGATCTGCCAGTATTTCGCCTACATCGAGACGGCGCACAGCGAGCGCTACAACGACAGCGTGGAGACCCCAGTCTGGCAGGGCTATAAGGAGGTGACGCGTGCGCGCAAGAATTTTGCCATGCGGCGCGTGGCGGCACCGGAGGACATCTTCCCCGTGTTCCACGACTTGTTTTCCTCAAACGTAGCGGCCTAGGAGGAGCGGTGCGGGTGGCAACGCCAAAGAGGGTGCAAAAGCGCAAGGGCGCATTGCGACCGCTGTTCGACGGCCCCGAGTGGACGTTCGAGCTGATTCAGCGCGTAAGCGACACCATGGGCGACATCGCGCTCGGTGAGCTCGGCCTAGATATCTATCCCAATCAGATCGAGATCATCACCGCCGAGCAGATGCTCGACTCCTACTCCTCGATCGGCATGCCGCTGATGTACCGGCATTGGTCGTTCGGCAAGCGCTTCGCCCGCGACGAGGCCTACTACAAGCGCGGCATGCGCACGCTGGCCTACGAACTGGTCATCAACTCCGACCCGTGCATCAGCTACGTCATGGAAGAGAATTCCATGACCATGCAGTCGCTGGTCATCGCCCACGCCGCCTACGGTCACAACCATTTCTTCAAGAACAACTATCAGTTCCAGATGTGGACCCAGCCGGACCACATCATCGACTACCTGGCGTTCGCCAAAAGCTATGTCGCCGAGTGCGAGGAGCGCCACGGCCAGGAGGCGGTCGAGACCATACTCGATGCGGCGCATGCGCTGATGAACCAGGGCGTCAGCCGCGATTTGCGCCCGCGTCCGCGCAATGTCGTCAAGCGCGAGCAGGAGAAGGCCGCGCGTCGACGTGCCTACGAGGAGGCGACCTATGACGACATCTATCGCACGCTTCCCGAAATCACCCGCGAGGCGCCGGCCGAGACCGCCGAAGCCAAGGATGAGCAGCGCCGCCTAGGGCTTCCCGAGGAAAACATCCTTTACTTCCTGGAAAAGAACGCGCCCAAGCTGCGCGACTGGGAGCGCGAGCTGCTGCGCATCGTGCGCCTGCTCGCGCAGTATTTCTATCCGCAACGCCAGACCAAAATGATGAACGAAGGTTGCGCCACCTTCGTGCATTACGAGATCATGAACCGCCTCTACGAGCGCGGGCAGCTGACCGACGGCAGCATGCTCGAGTTCCTGCACTCGCATTCTTCGGTGATCTTTCAGCCCCCGTTCAACGACCGGCGCTTCGGCGGCCTCAACCCATACGCCTTGGGCTTCGCGATGATGAACGATATTCGGCGCATCTGCGTCGAACCCAGCGACGAGGACCGAGCGTGGTTTCCCAACATCGCCGGATGTGGTGACGACTGGATGGCGGTACTGCGCGAGGCCTGGGCGCACTATCGCGACGAGAGCTTCATCCTGCAGTTCCTCAGTCCCAAGCTGATTCGCGATTTCCGGCTGTTCGCCGTCAGCGACGATGCCAAGCAGACCTCCATGCGCGTCGCCTCGATCCACGACGAGCAGGGATACCGGGATATCCGCCGCCGCCTCGCCCGGCACTACGACGTCGCGGCGCAGGACGCCGATCTACAGGTGACCGATGCCGACCTTTCCGGGAGCCGACGGTTGGTGCTGACGCATCGCGTGCGCAACGGCGTCCTACTCGATAGGACGGAAGCCGAGCGGACGCTGCAATACCTGGCGCAGCTGTGGGGCTACCGCGTCAAACTCGTCGAGGCGGACGTAGAAAGTGGCCGGGTGCTCAAGGAGCACGAGGCGCTGCCTATGCCGTGATCCCGTCCACGGCGGCGTCCCGACACCTTACTGCCTGCGCCTCACCCCTTCGGTCGCCGGTGCGCGAGTAGGCCCACGCCGGCGGGCGTGACCGCGACGAGGACGCCCCGCCCCGGCACCGGCTGCGCGATCAGCAGCCCCCGGGCGACGGCCTCCTCCCAAACGGCAAGCCTTGGACAGGATGTGCGCCAAGCGTCCATGACCTCGGCATAGGGTCGTGGCTCCGGCGCGACCCATTCGACAAGGTCGAGGACCAGCGCCTCGAGGCGGTCGTCGACCGCCGCGTTCGTTACGGGAACATCCATCGGTCACCGCTCGAAATCGTTTGGCGCGAGGGTTTCGATCGCCTTCGGTGGACTTGTGGCGGGCCCGCGCCGCGTTGGCAAAGGCATTTTTTTTGCCCATGCATGGGCTGGCTCGCCCAGGGAGCGGCGCCGGGCCGGCGGCAGCGGCTGAAGGCGGCCAATCCAATGCCTTCGGGCCGGCGGTCGTGTCTCAGTTTGAATTTTTGCAGTGGCATGCTGCCGACAGCCAGCCCCATGCCGTGTTCATTTGTCAGTGCAGATCTTCGTCCATTGGCAATGGTGACCGTGCTGGTCACAGACGCAAGCGCCTAGAACGCACCCGCGCGGAATCGGCGGCGGAATCGGCTCGCAAGCGATACTGTTCTGCACCTTGACGATCAAAGGTTGCATAGGCGTCTTATTTGGTGTTGTTGCCTGCCCAAAAGCGAGCGCTGATCCTGCAAACAAGACTGCGGCGGCAAACAGAATACGCATTGCGTCCTCCGTCATCCGTTTCTTCAGTCAAGAGGTCAGCTCCTACCATATCGCGATCCAGCGCGAACTCCTACATGCGTACCGCAAAGCATGGAGCACGGACGCCAACAGTGTTCGCGAGCGCACCGACAAAATCGTACGCGAGCGGGTGCTCGACGATCCGGCGCCATTCGTCCCGCTCATGGTCAGCAAAAGGGCCAAGCAAGTCGATTACGAAGCCAAGTCCGTGGAGCTCGCCGGCAGGCGCTACATCGTTTGCCGCAACCACCAGGAGGCGCAGAAGGACGCGGCCGATCGCGCGTCCATCGTGACGCACTGCCGCGCACGACGTGAGGCGCGCGTTGGCCATTCATCGCCCAACGTTCCACTAGTTCAGGCCGCCAGCCTTGGCGAGCTCGCGCAAATGGTGGTCGGCATCGCCGAAGGCCATGCCGATCATCGTCAAGCGCTTGAAGTAATGCCCCGCCTTGTACTCCATGGTCATGCCAATGCCCCCGTGCAGCTGGATCGCCTCCTCGCCGACGTACTTCGCCGAGCGCCCTATCTGCACCTTGGTGGCGGCCATCGCCTTGCGACGCTCGCGCGCGTCGGGTTCGGCGACCATCATGGTCGCATAATAGGCCATGCTGCGCGCCTGCTCGAGCGCCGTGTACATGTCGACGGCCCGGTGCTGGAGAACTTGAAACGAGCCAATCGGGCGGTCGAACTGCTTGCGCGTCTTGAGGTATTCGACGGTCAGTTCGTGCAGCGCCGCCATCGCTCCTACGGCCTCAGCCGCAAGCGCGGCGATAGCCTCATCGACCACGCGCTCGAGCACGTCAAAGCCCCTGCTCGGAGGCGCGAGCACAGCCTCGGCGCCAACCCGCACCGCCGCAAGCGTAATATCGGCGGCGCGCATCCCGTCCTGGGTTGGGTAGCCGCGGCGGGTCACGCCGTTCGCCTTGCCGTCGATCACGAACAGACCGATGCCCGCCCGGTCGGCGCGGCGGCCCTCGGCGCGCGCCGAGACGATCAGCCTGTCGGCGCTGTCACCGTGCAGCACGACACACTTCTCCCCCTCGAGCGTATAGCCGCCCCTGCCGTCCGCGCGCGCCGTCGTCGCCGTGTCCGCCAGATCATAGCGCGCCTGGCGCTCCTGATGCGCCAGCGCCAGGGTCAGCCTGCCTTCGGCGATTTTCGGCACCAACTCGGTGAGCAGCGCGGCGTTGGCGGCATGCCTGAGCGCACCGCCGCCCAGCACGACGGTGGCGAGATAAGGCTCGATCGCGAGCGCCCCGCCCAGCGCCTCGGCGACGATCATGGTTTCGGTCGGACCTTGTCCAAGGCCGCCGTAATCCTCGGGGAACGGCACGCCCAGGAGCCCGAGCTCGGCGTATTTTTCCCACACCGCGGCGCTGTAGCCCTTCGGCTCCTTCATCTGTGCCAGGCGCTTGGCAAGATCGCCATGGACGTCGGCGAGGAGGCGCTCCAGGCTGTCCTTGAGCTGGCGTTGCTCGTCATTGAGATCGAAGTCCATGGTCTCTCTTCCTGTGGCGCGCTTTCCACCCCTCGGACGGGCTTGCGCCCGCGAGCCGCCGCTGTTTCCTTCGACGCGCGGTGCGGAACCGATTGCTGCCCTCGGCGGCCGATTTCCGCCGAGCGGGGCGCTAGAATCCCAGCACTGCCTTGGCGATAATGTTGCGTTGGATCTCGTTGGACCCGCCGTAGATCGACACCTTGCGATAGTTGAAATAGCCGGGCGCGGCGGGCGCCGCCCAATCCGACCCGGGCAGGTTCTCGTTGGAGCCGAAGTCGGGATCGTCGGGCTCGGCTTGGAACGGCAGCGCCAGCGGTCCGGCGATCTGCAGCAGCAGCTCGGTCGTCGCCTGTTGGATCTCGCTGCCCTTGATCTTGAGGATTGAGGATTTCGGATTCGGCAAGTTGTCGGTCCTTTGCCGGTCCTCGGCGAGCACGCGCATCTGCGTCATCTCCAGCGCCTTGAGCTCAACCTCAACTGCGGCGACCTTCTCGCGAAAGCGCTCATCTTCGATCAGCGGCCGGTCGCCGACCTGGACACGCGCCGCGAGCTCCTTGATGCGCCCAATCCGCTGTTTGGAGTAGCCGACCCGAGCGATGCCGGTGCGCTCGTTGCCGAGCAGGAACTTGGCGCAGTCCCAGCCGCGGTGTTCCTGACCGACGAGGTTTGCGACCGGCACCTTGACGTCGTCGAAGAATACCTCGTTGACCTCGCGACCGCCGTCCATGGTGACGATTGGGCGCACGGTGACGCCGGGGCTTTGCATGTCGATCAGAATGAAGGAGATGCCCAGCTGCTTCTTCTTCGCACCGGGATCTGTGCGGCACAGGCAGAAGATCCAGTCCGCGTACTGGGCCAATGTGGTCCAGGTCTTCTGGCCGTTGATGATGTAGTGATCACCGTGCCGCACCGCGCTGGTCTTGAGCCCGGCGAGATCGGAACCGGCGCCGGGTTCGGAGAAACCCTGACACCACCAGTCGTCGAGCGCGGCCATGCGCGGCAGGAAGCGCTTTTTCTGCTCTTCCGTGCCGAACGCAATGATCACCGGCCCGCACATCGACACGTTGAACGCCAGGGGCGGGGGCACGCAGTTGAACTGCAGTTCCTCGGTATAGATGTAGTGCTGCACCGGCGTCCACTCGGCTCCGCCCCACTGCTTTGGCCAATGCGGCACGGCATAGCCGCTCTTGTGCAGCACCTTGTGCGTGGCGACCAGCTCGGCCTTGTCCAGATGCCGACCTTCGGCCACTTTTTTGCGAATTGCCGCCGGCACTTCCGTGCGGAAGAACTGGCGCATGGTCTCGCGGAAGGCGTTCTCTTCCGGGCTGAAGCGCAGGTCCATGGCCGGTCCCCTCAGACGATTTCGAACAGTCCGGCGGCGCCCTGGCCGCCGCCGATGCACATGGTGACGACCACATACTTGAGGCCGCGGCGCTTGCCCTCGATCAGGGCGTGTCCGGTCATGCGCGCACCGCTCATGCCATAGGGATGGCCGATCGAGATGGAGCCGCCGTCGACATTGAGTCGCTCCTCGGGAATGCCGAGCCGGTCACGACAGTAGATGACCTGCACGGCGAACGCTTCGTTGAGCTCCCATAGACCGATGTCCTCCATCTTCAGGCCGGCGCGCTGTAGCAACCGCGGCACGGCGAACACCGGACCGATGCCCATCTCGTCGGGCTCGCAGCCGGCCACCTGGACGCCGCGAAACACGCCCATGACCTTCGCATTGCGCCTGGCGGCCTCCTTGTCCGACATCAACACGCAGGCGCTCGCCCCATCGGAAAGCTGACTGGCGTTGCCCGCGGTAATGAACTGGTCTTCGCCGCGCACCGGTTTGAGCTTGGCCAGACCCTCCAGGGTGGTATCGGCGCGATTGCCTTCGTCACGCTCGAGCGTGACCGTCCGCTTCGAGATCTCCTTCGTCTCCTTGTTCTCGACCGCCATCACGCTCGTCAGCGGCACGATCTCCGCGTCGAACCGCCCGGCCTTCTGGGCGGCCGCCGTGCGCTGCTGGCTGAGCAGGGCGTAGGCATCCTGCTCCTGCCGGCCGACGTTGTAGCGCTTAGCGACGATGTCGGCGGTCTCGATCATCGGCAAATAGAGCGCCCCCTTGTGCTCGAGGATCCACTCGTTGCGGTAGAACTTGGTATTCAGGTTCATCTGCACGAGGCTGATCGATTCAAGCCCACCCGCCACCGCCACCGGCACGCCCTCGCTGATGATGCTGTGCGCCGCCGTCGCGATCGCCTGCAGTCCCGAGGAGCAAAAGCGGTTGACGGTCTGGCCGGCGGTCGTGACGGAAAGTCCGGCGCGGAGCGCCGCCTGGCGGGCAATGTTGCCGCCCGTGGCGCCCTCCGGATTGGCACACCCGAGCACCACGTCCTCGACCTCCAGGGGATCGAGCCCGGCACGTTTCACCGCCTGCTGGACGACGTGGCCACCCAACTCGGCGCCGTGGGTGAGATTGAAGGCCCCGCGTACGGCCTTGCCGATCGGAGTGCGGGCGGTAGAGACGATTACAGCTTCGACCATGGGCTTCCTCTTGTTGGCTTGTTGGGTTGTTGGCTTGTTGGCTTGGCTCCGCGAGCGTCACTCGGCCGCGGCGTGCACCTTCTGCCGCTCTTCCTCGATGAGCTCCCGCTTCGACAGTTTGCCGACGGCGGTCTTCGGCAGGCTGTCACGAAACTCAAGATGCGCCGGCAGCTCGTGCCGACCTAGCTTGTCGGCGAGAAAGGCGCGCAGCTCCTCCAGAGTAAAGCGCGCGTGCCCCGGCTTCAGCTGAATGAACGCCTTGGCGGCCTCGCCGCGGTAGCTGTCGGGCACGCCGATGACGCTCACCTCGGCGACCGCGGGGTGCTCGTAGATCGCCTCCTCGATGGCGCGCGGATAGACGTTGAATCCGCCGGAGATGATCATGTCCTTCTTGCGGTCGACGATATAAAAGTAGCCGTCCTCGTCCATGTAGCCGATGTCACCGGTGAGCAGATAGCCGTCGACGAACGCAGCCGTGGTCTCCTCGGGTCTGTTCCAATAGCCCTTGGTGACGTTTGGTCCCTTGCAGCGGATCTCGCCTCTTGCGCCCGGCTGCAGCCGCTGGCGAGGGTCCTCGAGCGACACGACTTCCAGCGTAACGCCTGGCAGCGGCAAGCCGACCGATCCCGCCCTGCCCGTCCACACCCGTGGCAGCGCCGTTCCGGCGGGTGAGGTCTCGGTCATGCCCCAGCCGCCGCCGAGCCGCTGCCCGGTGAGCGCAAACACGCGCTCGGCAACTTCGACCGGCAGTGCCGCGCCGCCCGAGGCTGCATAGCGCAACGAGGAGAAGTCCCGCTGCTCGACCCCCGGCGTGTTGGCGAGCGCAATCCACATGGTCGGCACCCCCGGAAACACGGTCGCCTTCTTGACCTCGATGTCCCTGAGGGTCGTTGCGACGTCGAAGCGCGGGCGCAGCATGAGCTCATTGCCTTCGCACAGCGTACGCAGCATCACCGCCGTCAGCGCGAAGATGTGAAACAGCGGCAGGACGCAGATCACCTTGTCGGCGCCGGACACGGACAACTGCTGAGGGTCGCTCCACAGCTTGTAGATGGCACACGCAGCGGACAGGTTGCCGTGCGTGAGCATCGCCCCCTTCGGGGTTCCGGTGGTGCCGCCGGTGTACTGCAGCAGCGCCACATCCTCGACCGAAACGGCCGGCCAGGCGCGGGGCAGGTAACGGGCACCGCGTGCACTCAACTCCGCAAGCGACAGGAAGGGCGCCGCGGCCGGGAGCGAGACGGGCACGGCCGCGGCATTGGGGCTGCCCGCCTCGACCGCGCCAGTCCCCAGCGCCGCGTCGTCGCCGATGATCACGTGGTCGAGCAGGCCCGCGCCCCTCAGCCTATCGGCGAGCTGCGGCAGCGAGCCGATGTTGGTCGTGATCAGCGTGCGTGCGCCCGCATCCCGCAACTTGAAGGCCAACTCGCGTTCCGCATCCAGCGGCGACAGGTGCACGATGCGCGCCCCGCACTTGAGCAGCGCAAAGAACGCGATCGGATGATAGGGCGTATTTGGCAGATAGAGGGCCACCGTGGCGCCGGCGGCAACGCCCATTTCCGCCAAGCCCGCCGCCAACGCGTCCACCGCGGTGCGCAGCCCGCTGTAGCTCGTCTGCACGTCGCGATATTCGAGCGCGGGTCGCGCGGCCCACTTTGCGGTAAATGCGTCAAACAGGGAGTTCAGCGGCGCCGTCTCAATCGGCGCATCCCACCGTACACCGGGCGGATAGCTCCTTTGCCAGGGGTGTTCCTCTCCCATCAACCGCACGTCCAGTTGTTGGCCGTAACGTTTCAGGCCTATGATCGGCGAACCTAGGCGCGGACCGCTGCCTTGGCAACATGTTAACGCGCGCGGAGAAGGGAGCCATCCGGTGGCTGAAACGGTGCCTGAGGTCAAGCGCGCAAACCCCTTCGATCTGTCGGGGCAAGTGGCGCTAATCACCGGTTCGAGCCGCGGCATTGGCCGCTCCGCCGCCGAGATCATGGCGCGACTCGGCGCCAAGGTGGTCGTCTCCAGCCGCAAGGGAGAGGCGTGTGAAGCCGCCGTGACCGCCATCCGCCGCGCCGGTGGCGAGGCGATCGCCATTCCCTGCAATATCTCTCGCAAGCAGGACGTCATCGCCCTGGTCGAGGGCACCCTGCAGCACTGGGGTCAAATCGACACCCTGGTGTGCAACGCGGCGGTCAATCCCTACTTCGGCCCGCTCGCGCAGATCTCCGACGAGGCGTTCGAAAAAATCATGAACGCCAACATCAAGAGCAACCTGTGGCTCTGCAACTTGGCGTTTCCCGCGATGGCCCAACGCGGCGGGGGCAATGCCGTGATCGTCTCCTCGATCGGCGGCTTGCGGGGTAGCACCATGTTGGGGGCCTACGGCATCTCCAAGGCCGCCGACTTCCAGCTCGCCCGCAGCCTTGCGCTCGAATGGGGCCCAAAGAACATCCGCATCAATTGCGTGGCGCCCGGCCTGGTCAAGACGGACTTCGCCCGTGCCCTCTGGGAGGACGCGGAGCGCTTGCAACTGCGCATCGAGACCACGCCGCTGCGGCGCATCGGCGAACCCGACGACATCGGCGGCATCGTCGCCTTTCTCGCCTCCCGCGCCGCTGCCTTCATTACCGGCAGCATCATCGTCGCGGACGGCGGGGTTACGATCGGCTGATTGCGCGGCAGTCGCTTGCCGCTGATCGGGGGCCGTGCTGCACGGCCGGAACGGGTCAGGAGATGCGCCGATGCCAGCGCCTGCCACGCCGGGAACCCGCGCCGGAGCCATGGCCCGGGCATGCGCCTACGTCGACGACGGCGCGTTCGAAGCGGAGCTCGCCCGGCGCGTCGCCGTGCGCAGCGAGAGCCAGCTGCTGCCGGCGAGCCTGCCCGAGCTCAGGCGTTATCTTGAAGCGGAAATGGCGCCGGCCTTTGTCCGCCTCGGCTGCACGACGCGCATTTTCGAAAATCCGCGCCCAGGGCAGGGACCGGTGCTGCTCGCCGAGCGCACCGAGGATGCCGCGCTGCCGACCGTCCTCGGCTACGGTCACGGGGACGTCGTGCGCGGAATGGCGGATGCGTGGACCAAGGGCAAGGGACCCTGGCAGATGGCGCGCGAGGGCGATCGGCTCTACGGCCGTGGCACGGCAGACAACAAGGGCCAGCATACCCTGAACATCGCCGCGCTCGATGCGGTGGCACGCGAGCGGGGGGGTCGACTGAACTTCAATCTCAAGTTCCTTGTCGAGATGGGCGAGGAGACCGGGTCGAAGGGCCTCTCCGAGCTGCTCAAAGCACATCGCGACGCGTTCTCCGCCGACGTCCTCATCGCCTCCGACGGCCCCCGCGTCGCCCCGCAACGGCCGACGATCTCACTCGGCTGCCGCGGCGCCGTCAATTTCGATCTTGTTTGCGAATTGCGCGAGGGCGGCCACCACTCCGGCAACTGGGGCGGCCTGATCGCCAACCCCGGCATCATCCTCGCCCACGCGCTCGCCAGCATCGTCGGACCGACCGGCGCCCTGTTGGTGCCGGCGCTGCAGGCGCCGCCGATGCCCGAGGCGGTCAAGGAGGCGCTGCGCGACATTGCCGTCGAGGCCGGCACGGCCGGGCCGCCGATCGACGCCTGGTGGGGCGAGCCGGAGCTTACACCCGCGGAGCGGGTGTTCGCGGGCAATGTGTTCAACGTGCTGGCCTTTACCACCGGGACACCCGGCCATCCCGTCAATGCCATTCCCCCGCGCGCGGTCGCCAACTGTCAGCTGCGCTTTGTGGCCGGAACCGACGTCGCGAACGTCCGCTCGGCGCTGCAACGCCATCTCGAGGAACGCGGGCTCGGCATGGTCCGCCTGACGCCGCCGCCGGCCGCCAACGACGGCGGCTTCGCTGCAACCCGCACCGAACCCGATCACCCCTGGGCGGTATTTGCCGCCCGCTCCCTGCAGCGCTCGACAAATGCCCAGCCGGCCGTCATCCCGCAGACCGGAGGCTCGATCTGTAACGACGTCTTCACGGACATTCTGGGCATTCCGACCGTTTGGATCCCGCACTCCTACGCGTCGTGCTCGCAGCATGCTGCCGATGAGCACCTTTTGCTGCCCATCGCCCGCTCGGCCGCGGCGCTGATGGCCGGTCTCTACTGGGACATCGGCGAGGGAGCCCCCTGAAAGCGGCTATGCCCTGCGCCGTTCGCCGCCGCGCTGCGCACCGGCATCGAGCTGACCGAGCAGGTCGAGAAGCGCCCGCTCGAACTTGAGTGGATTGAAGCCCCACTCGGTGTTGAGCCGCATCCGCGCCGCGACGTGCACGGCGGGAGCGATCAGCAAAAAGCCGCGATGCAGGAACAGCTCCGCGAGGCGGCGCGCCTTGAACACCTGGATCAGCGCCCGAAACCGCAACAGCACCGCCACGCGGCGGATGGCATCGCCCGCAAGGGCATCCCACACGGCCTGGTCGACCGCGCGCAGCTCGGCATCGGACAACCCGTGCAACATACCGAGGCCGCGCTCGGTGTCGATCAGATGTTGCATCGGGACCAACAGCTCATGACTTGCGACCAACGGCACATCGCTCATATCCACTTTGCTGCACATCACCGTCACTCCCGGTCGTTGGCCGCACGCGCGCAGATGTCGCCGAAGGCCTTCCAAGGCGATGCCGACAGCATGACGATCTCGCGCGGCCGGCTGGCAACGATCACGAAATCCACGTCTTCACCGACCAGCGGCCGTGCCGCGGAGCACAGTGCGTTCTTGGCGAAGCGATACTTGCGTCCGTTTTCGGCGGCGATCACACCGACGCCGAGATCCTCGCGAAACTTGGTGATTTGTCCAAACATCCTGCTCTCCCCTGCGCTGCCAGTAGGCCGATCGGCCTCTCGTCTCATGCGCTGGAGTTTGAGCGAAGCGCCGCCCGCGCGCTGTTTCCCGCGAAACATCCGTGCGAGGATGCATTTTTTTTCGCCGCCGAGCCCTGTTCCTGCCGAAACAGCGCTCTTATGGTCTGCTGCCTAGGGTCGCTGCGCTGGGCGACCCCGGACCGGGGCATCGCGCTTCGCGAGTGCCTGAGGGCGGATGGAGGATGAGCCATGCAAGCAACGAACAAAGCCGCCGCAGGCGGAGACTACCGGGATGGCGACGCGGGCCGGCACGGCACGGCGAGAAAGCTCGCCATCGGCGCAGGGCTCGCCTCGCTGGCCTTCGCAGGCTTCGCCATCGCGCTGATCGTCACTCCCGGCAACAGCGTGCAGGTCAAACCGCTGCTGCCGACGATCTCATCTGCTCCGACGCCCGCCGCGGCGACGCCGGAAGGGGAAAAACAGCTCGAATGGATCGCGGCGGCACCGGGTCGCGTCGAGCCCCGCTCCGGGCAGATCCACATCTCGGCCGCGGCCGGCGGCACCGTCGTTGCGGTCCTTAGCGCCATCAACGACAAAGTCGCGGAAGGGGAAGTCCTGATCCGCCTCGAGGATAGAGAAGCGCACGCACGGCTGGCGGCCGCGGACGCGGAGGCCGCAACGCGCAAGCGCGAGCGCGATGCCCAGCCGGCAACCGCGGGACGCGAGGACGTGCGTAAGGCAGAAGATGCGGTGTTCACGGCGGAGCGGGCTCTCAGCGGCGCCCGCTTCGAGCTCGACGCGGCGATCGCCGCCGAGCGCAAGGGTGGCGGTGATGCCCGCGCGCTGGCCGGCGCGCGCGCCCGCCTCGCCGAGGCCAAGGAGCACCTGCGCCACGAGCAGTTCGGGCTTGCCTCGGCACAGGCGAAGCCGAATCTAGCGGCGCCCAACCGTGCCGAAGCGGCCCTGATCGCCGGCCGGGCCGATGTGACCCTCGCCGAGACCATGCTCGACCACACGCGCATCCGCGCTCCCATCGCCGGAACGATCCTGCAGGTGAACGCCAAGGTCGGAGAACTGGTGGCGGCTTCGCCCGAACAGCCGCTGGTGGTAATGGGCGACATGTCGCTCGTGCGGGTGCGCGCCGAGGTCGACGAGCAGGACGTCGGCAAGCTCAGACTCGGCCAACGCGTGTTCGTGCGCAGCAGCGCCTATCCGGGCCGCGATTTCGAAGGCAAGGTGGCGGAAATGGCCCCCTCGCTCGCCTTGCCGCGTATGGGCTCGCGCGGCGTGCGTCGCGCAACCGACGTCGAGGTGATGGAAGTGGTCATTCACCTCGACGGCGCCGTGCCGCTGCTACCGGGCATGAGGGTCGACGCCTTCTTTCGACGCTGAACCGCGCCGCCAATCGCCACGGGCAACGTGCGGCTCTCGCCGGGTCCCGTCCCAGCGCCCTTGCCGGCACTCTTGCCGGCGCCTTTTCCGGCGCCTTGGGGCGTGAGGTCGGGACCGGGTTTCTTTTGCCGCGAATGCGACGCGTGTTCCCCCGGAAACAGC
>JBPYEF010000433.1:0-12352 GCA_051985875.1 Hyphomicrobiaceae bacterium | reverse complement strand
TGCTCAAGTCGGCGATCCGCTGCGATGATCCTGTCGTGTACCTCGAGCACAAGGACCTTTGGGCGCTCGAGGGCGAAGTGCCGGATGAGGAGTACGTGGTCGCGATCGGCAGGGCGCGGGTGGCGCGTGCCGGCGAAGACCTGACGCTGGTATCCTGGTCGGCAACGCTGCACGCGTGCCTTTCGGCCGCGGAGGTACTGGCGCGCGGCGGCGCCGCGCTCGAGGTCATCGATCTGCGCAGCCTGTGGCCGTGGGACAAGGATGCGGTGCTGGCGAGCGTCGAGAAAACCGGCAGATTGCTGATCGCGCACGAGGCCGTTCGGGTCGGCGGCTTCGGCGCGGAGATCGCCGCAACCGCCGCCGAGAGGCTGCACCACCGACTGAAGGGTCCGGTCAGACGCATCGGCGCGCCGCGCGCACCGATCGCCTACGCCCCGGTGCTCGAGCAGCAGGTACGCATTACGGCGGAGCAGATCGCGCAGACGGCGCGGGACATGCTCGCCGCCTGAGGCGGGCCGCGGAGGAACCAGGCATGGCGCAGTCGAACGAGATCACCGGCGGCGAGGCAATGGCGCGCATGCTGCAGGCGTTCCACGCCGGGCCAATGTTCGGCATGGGTGGATTCCAGCTGCTCGCATTCTACGACGCGGCACGCCGCCTCCGCCTCGACCATCATCTGATCAACGATGAACGCTGCGGGGTGTTCGCCGCGGACGCCTACGCCAAGGTCAGCGGACGCGTCGGCTTGGTTGATGCAACGCTCGGACCCGGTGCGACCAACTTGGTGACCGGATTGGTGGAAGCGCTAAATGCCGGCTCGCCGCTTGTCGCCTTCGTCGGCGACAGTCATCGCGCCCATGCATGGAAGAACATGACGCAGGAGGCTCGGCAGACGGACATTCTTCGCCCCGCGTGCAAGGACCTGCTGCGCATCGAACACGCAAGCCGCATTCCCGAGCTCATTGCCCGCGCCTTTCTGATTGCCACCTCCGGCCGCCCGGGACCGGTGGTGGTTGACGTGCCCGAGGATATTTGCCACGGCACCATTGCCTTTGAAGAGGCCGACTACCACGTCGATGCGCGCTATGAGGGCGCGCCGGCGGTGCGCTGCCGGCCCGCCGCAGCGGACATCGAGCGCGCGGCCGCTCTGCTCGCGCGCGCCAGGCGGCCGCTGTTGCTGTGCGGCGGTGGCGTACACATTTCCGGCGCCGCGGCGGAGGTGAGCGCGTTTGCGCGCGACAATGCCATTCCCGTCGCCCACACCATGACCGGCAAGGGCGCGATCGCCTGCGTCGACCCGCTGAACGCAGGTCTCTTCGGACGCTACGACCGCATTGCCAACACGCTGATCGCTGAGGCCGACGTGCTGCTGGTAGCCGGCTGCAAGCTCGGCGAGATTGCCACCAAGCGCTTCACCATACCCCCGCCGGGCAAGACGGTGATCCACCTCGACCTCGTTGCCGAGGAATTCGGACGCACCTATCGACCGACGGTCGCGCTCTGGGGCGATGTGCGCGAAGGCATTATCGACCTCGCCGCCGCCTTGCGCTCGGATGCCAGCCGACTGCGCGCCCTGCGCAGCGATTATCTGGAGCAGGTGCCGCGGAGAATGGCCGAATGGAGGGCCGGCGCCATGCCGCGCCTGGCCTCCGACGAGATGCCGATCAACGTCGCACGCTTGCTGCACGAGCTGAACGCGGTGATGCCAGAGGCCAGCATCCTCGTTGCCGACGGCGGATTCGCGGCCCACTGGGCGGGGCTGCTATACGACACCAAACGGCCCGGACGCGGCTTCGTCCCTGACCGCGGCTTCGCCTCGATCGGCTACGGGCTTCCGGGGGCGATTGGCGCAACATTGGCCGGCAAAGGTCGCCCGGTGGTCGCGCTCACCGGCGACGGTGGGCTCAACATGTCGCTCGGCGAACTCGAGACCGCGCGGCGCCTGGGGCTATCGTTTGTCGTCGTCGTCTTCAACAACGCCGCCTCGGGCTACGTCAAGGCGCTGCAGCACATCATGTATGGACCGGGCGCCTACCAGTCGTGCGATTTGGCGGAAACCAACTACGCCGAGCTCGCGCGATCGTTCGGGTGCATCGGCGTGCGCGTCGAGCGGCCAGAGCAATTGCGGTCGGCATTGGAGCAGGGGATCGCGCACACCCTCGCCAAAGCCGGAGCGCCGGTCCTGATCGACGTGGTGGTGACCCGCGATGCCGCGCACATGTTGCCGGCGATCGACAACCGCGCCGTAGCGGCGAGAAAGGGCGATCGACTGGCCTGACGCCTGCAACGGGGGCGCGCGCGCCGATCGGCGAGGCTCACGCCATGACAATGCCGCCATCGACCACCAGGGTGGCACCGCTCACATAGGAGGCAGCCGGAGACAGCAGCCAGGCGATCGCTTCGGCGATCTCGCTGGCACTGGCCGTGCGGCCTAGCGCCGCCAACCCGCTGACGCTCGACCGCCGGGCGGCGTCGGCGAACAAGGGCGCCGTCATTTGCGTCTCCGTCGGCCCGGGGGCAACGCAGTTGACGGCGATTCCTCTGCTGCCGAGGGCACGCGCGGCGGACTTGCTGAGAGCCAACACCGCACCCTTGCTCGCAGCATAAGCCGCAGTGCCGAACAGGCCGCCGCCGCGCATCCCGGCAATGCTCGCAACCGTCACGATGCGCCCGCCCGGGCGCATGCATTCGGCGGCCGCCTTGATGCAGGAAAACGTGCCGCACACATTGACGTCGTACACGCGCCGGAAGGTGGCAACGTTCAGCGCGAAGAAGTCCTGCGCATCGACAATTCCGGCGCATGTGGCAAGTCCGTCGATTGCCCCCAAACGCACACGCACTTCGGCAAACGCGCGCTCAACCGCATCCTCGGCGGTGACGTCGCAGGTGAGCTGCAGCTGCTGGTCATCGCCGCCGTCGGAGGTGCGCGAGGGCCAGGCGAGATCGAGCTCCGCCACGCGGGCAC
Source organism: Hyphomicrobiaceae bacterium (assembly GCA_051985875.1). Taxonomy (GTDB): domain Bacteria; phylum Pseudomonadota; class Alphaproteobacteria; order Rhizobiales; family Hyphomicrobiaceae; genus AWTP1-13. The sequence goes on along the minus strand of JBPYEF010000433.1, from coordinate 9,387 downwards.
CCCGCGCCTTGAGCAACCGGGCGGATGCCGCCCCGATGCCGCTCGCGGCCCCCGTCACCACGAGCACGCGGCCGTTCAATGCTGACGACTGCACCATGACCTCCCATGAAAATTGCTTTCCCGCAGATAGGCATCGCACGCCCGCAAATTTCTGCGTTCCCGGCCGCAGACTTGCCAGCTAGCGCTCGGCGAGGAACAGACTAGGCCGCGCGAGGGTCAGAATGAGTACGGCAAACAGGCCGGTCCATGTCCACAGGAATGTCGCGTGGAAGGCCGCCAGGAACGCCTCGGGCGCGGGCAGCCCAGTTGCCACCGCGCGCACGTGCGCGCGGTCGAACAGGGTGCTGAGCCCTGCGGCGCCACCGACCACGCCGATCGTGCGCGTGACGACGGCAAGGCTGCCGGCAACGCCGCGCTCCTTGATCGGCATGGCGGCGATGACGAGGTCGGTGTAGGCAACCTGGAACAGCCCCACCCCTACCCCCTGAAAGAGCAGGGCCGCACACTGGGCGACTGCTGGCGTTGCCTCCGACCAGCTGCCGACGGCCGCCAAGCCCGCAGCACACACGACGACGCCGAGCCCGGCGGTGCGGCGCCGCCCGAACAGGGAGGCAAGCCGATTGGCCGCCAGCGAGCCGCCGATGGCGCCGATCGCCGCTGCAGAAAGCATCAACCCGCCTGTGGCCGCAGGCATACCCGCGATCTCCGCCAGGTAGTAGGGCACCAGCAGCAGGATGGCGAACGCGGCCCCGTGCATGCAAATGGCCGCCAAATGCAAGCCGCCGATGCCCGATTCACGCAGCGCCGCAATTGGGATAATCGGCTGCGCAACCCGCGCCTCACGCCTGAGCAGGACGATCAGCGCTGCGAGTGCCAGGACCGCAGCGGCGGCCCCGGCAAGCACGTCAAACTCGACGCCAATGATGGACAACAGCACGCCAATGACGGCGAGCGTCAGCAGCGTGGCGCTCTGTGCATCAAATCCGGGGGCGTGGGTGTGTGTGCGCGGCTCGGGCAACAGCCAGGACAGTCCGAGTGCCGAAACGACGAGGGGCACGCGATACCAGAAGACCGCGCTCCAACCCCACCGTTCCAGGAGCGCGCCGCCGAGCAGCGGACCGAGGGCTGTGAACAGCGCGAACAGCGCGCCAAGCACGCCGAGAACGCGGGTGCGCGCGTTCTCGGGGTAGAGCCCGGTGGCCAGCGCTGGGGCGCAACTGAGGGAGAGAGCGACCCCGACGCCCTGCATCGCGCGACCGGCGAGCAGCCAGCCGTAGCCCGCTGCCAATCCGCAGGCGGTCAAACCGAGGGCGGTGACGGCAAGGCCGACACGAAACACGCGGCAGTGCCCAAGGGCATCACCGAGCCTGCCGAACGCAAGCATCAGGCTGCCGTAGGTCAGCATGTAGCAGATCACCACCCACTGCACCCAGTGCAGATCAATGGCAAAGGCGGCCGTCAGGTTGGGGAGGGCGATGTTGAGCGAGGTGTCGAGGGCTGCTGGACTGGTGCCGAGCCCGATGATCAACAGACCGACCAGGGGTCTGGCGGACATCGCGGGTCGGCTCCACGTTGGGCGCGCGGGGAAGCGGCGCGGCACCCTAGGTTTGGGCGCGCTCTGGCGGCGCTGTCAAGGCTGCTGCACGCCCTGCAAGGCCCTCTTTGCCCACGCGCCGACGATGCTCCCGCATTGGCGCGCACGATGACGGCGCTTCCGGCGGCCGCGCTTGCGCCGCAGAGCACGCTGCTTCTGCTTGCGTTGCGCGCAACCGGCAGGAGGCGACCTACATGCGGGGGACGGGAGCAGCGGCTCGCCAGCCTGTTGCCTCCGGTAACGGGCACGCTGCACGCGGTCGTTGCGCACCGTCGCGGCTGCGCTACCGCTAGCCGGTGCTGCAGCCGGGCGCACCCTGCCACCCCTGCTTGATCGCGACGTGCACCGTTCGCCACTCGCCGCGCGCCAAAAAGCTCCCTCTTGCGCAGCGAGCGCGACAGCCGGCGCTACGCAGAGTCGCAGCGATAATTCCGCGCGCTCAGCGATGCGCGACGGTTTCGGGAGCAGGGTGAAGCGGAGGCATACGCGAGGGAACCGGGCCGCGGCGGCAGGCTTCTCCCGGAGCACAGATCTCACTGGAGCGCAGAGGAGGACGCAGAGCACGCTCGTACGACGCAGCGGGGTAGGACGTACACAACGCACCGGGCGCTCTTGGGCGCCCGGTGCCGTTGCTCCGGTATCGTGGCTAGTCCGGTGTTGCGGCTAGCGGCCGATAACCAGCGCAACCTTGTCGTCGCGCGGATTGACGATCGCCACGCGGTTTTCGGCGCTGAAGTATTTGTATGCCTGGAGCTTCGGGACCTCCCGCTGCACCCGCTCGGGGAACGCGCGCATCTGCACATCGCGGGGTACCGTCGCACCTTCCGACAAGGCACCCAGCCCAAGCGTGCTGCCGCCATTAAGCGCAACGCTGCGCATCACGATCGCCCGCTCTTCCGGCGTCAAGGACAGGCCCCCATGCACCGCGCCGCGGCTTAGACCTGCGGCCTGGCTCGGCCCGCCGATCACCTCGACGATCGCGTAGCTGCTGGGATCGACGATGCAGATTTGGTCATTGCTGACGAAGTAGCGGTAGCCGCGCCACTGCGGCACCTGCGACACGATTGTCGCGGGGAGCTCGGCCAATCGCACCGAATGCGGCACACGCGAGCCGAGGTTGATCGCGAAATCTACATGACCGACCCGATTGACGTCGCGCCCACGCAGCAGCGTCTGCTGCACGGATGTGCGCTGCTGCTCAGACACTTGGGTGCGCGTGTTACCGCCCTCGGCAGCCGATCTGCCCATCTCGCTGTTGCGTCCGGCGGTGGTACCGCGTTGCTCGGATTGACCCGCAGCGCCACGCTGCTGTGCGGGCGTCTCGGCACGGTTCTGCCGCGACTGTCCGGACTGCTGGACCTGTGTCTCCGCCCTATTTTGCTGGGTTTGCGATTGGCGGCCTCGCTGCTCGGGCTGCATCTGTGCGCCTCTCTCGCGCGACTGCGCTGCCCCGCCCTTCTGTTCGGGTTGCATCTGCGCACCCCGTTGCCCGGACTGTGGCCCATTCTCCTGCGTTGCCGCGTTCTGCCGCGACCGCGATCCACTCTGCTGCGTTGCCGCGTTCCTGTTCACGCGGCCATTCTGCTCCGTCCGTGCACCCTTGCCGGATTCCTGCTCTTCAACGCGCGCGCCCTGCTGCTTTTGAACGCGCGCGCCCTGCTGCTTTTGCTGCGAGTGCTGCTCACTCGTCCGGCCTTTCTGCTCCGCTCGGGCGCCCATGCCGGATCGCTGCTCTTGATCGCGCGCGCCTTGCTGCCTTTGCTGCGAGTGCTGCTCACTCGTCGCGCCTGCGCGCGGCGCTGCGCCCTTCTCCTCGCCGCCCTTCTGCTGCATTTGCGCGAGCGCAGGAGCGCTGCACATCAGCAGGGCGACGGCGGTGCTTGCTAAAAGCGTCTGTCTATTCACGACAATTCCTCTCCCTTTCGCTGGGGCGACGCGATGCGCCGCGATTTGTTTGCGAAACGGTGCTGGTGTCGCTGTTGTTCCCCACGGTGAAGCGCAGCGCGAGCGCGGGCGTGCGCGTTGCGCTTACGGCCACGAGCCTTCGCTCGCGCCATCAACCCGCCAGCGAAGGCGCATCGGGTTGCGCATGGGGTGTCTGCGGCAACCGGCGTCTGCAGCGACGGCAAGCATCACCGCCGGCACCCCGGCAGGCACCACGTAAGACCGGGCTAAGACCGGGCCAAGACCGCACCAAGGCCGCACCAAGACCGGGCCAAGCCCGCGCCAAGACCGGGCCAAGACCGGGCCAAGAGCATCGCCAGCATTGCTGACAAGAAAGCCGCAACCCTGCTTGTCCGACGGCAGACGGAGGGGTCACCGCTGCGGTGCGCGGAATATAGGCTCCGGCGTTGCCTACCGAGGGCTGTGATTTTCCGGGCATATGCACCGCGCTTGCAAGCGAGGGCCGGCCATCGGCGAGCATACCGAGCGGCAGTGCACGCCGCCGAGACGCACATCCGGCCTGCCGCGGCGAAGCTGGCGCGATGCGCTTGCGGCCTGGACAGCGTGTGGGCGCGGGACATCGGCAAAAATGTGCCGCGGAACATGCGCCGGACCAACGCTCCGGACCAACCCTGAGGTCGCGCCCTTGGAATCGCACCCTTGCGGTTGCCTCCAGTCGCCCTGGCAGAAACGCAGGGCTGGCAACGCGCGAAAGTCCGGCCGGCCGTGCACGAAGCGAGGAACCCTGTCCGCCGTGCCGAGTTTCTGTGTGCGCTATGTACGACCTAGTCGACCTTCTATTGCTCAGACGGGGGACACCGGGAGATGATCGTACGTTGACGTTCCGACGCATCGACGGACGGTCGACGGCAAGCGTGATCTACTTCCTGCCCTGGCACACACCCTTCGCGTTCGCGCGCCGGGCCGGCTTCCTGCCGCTCGATTTTCTCGCCTGCTACGAGATGCCCTCGGCGATCATCAGTTCGCAACCCGATTTGTGCGCGCAGTCGCTGCGCGACCTGGTCGAGGACGCCGAGCGCCGACTCGGTGCAGCCGGAATTCGGCCGCAGCATGCCCTGATCGTGGGCCTCAGCATCGGCAGCTTTCCCGCCACTTTCCTCGCCAACAGAACGGGAGCACGCCTGTGCTCGGTCGCATCCGCCGATCGCGCCGACCTGGCGCTGTGGCAGAGCCCGGCAACACACAGCATAAAAAGTCGCGCCTTGCAGGCGGGAATCGGCTTAGCGGATTACGCGGCGGCACTCTTTGGCGTCCATCCCGCTCACAACCTTGCCACCATCGGTCAGGACAGCGTGTTCCTCCTGGGTCGGCGCGATCCCTTCATTCCGGCGGAACGCAGAGCCGGGCTGCTGCAGGCTATTGCCGCATCGCGACCTGACGCCCACGTCGTTACGCTCGATGCCGGACATTTCAAGACGCTCGTGTCGAGCGGGCGCTATCAGCGAGCCATGCTCGGAATTGAGCGACGCCGGTGGCCGCTCGCCCGCTTTGCCTGGAGCGATGCGCGCAAAATCCTCGCCCCTCGCATCCCCGTACCGGTCGCTTCGTCCTCGCTTGCGGCCCCAGTCGCATCCGCCGGCAGGCCCGCACGGCCGTGAATGCAGGCCCGGTCGCTCGTCGCGGCCTGCACGGCACACGGCAGTCTTCTCTACCGAATTGCGGCCAGTGCTCCTGCCTGAGCGCAAAAGCGCTAGGAACCGTCCATCAGAGCCGCGCAGCGGCCTGATGACGGTAGTTCATTATCGCTCGCCGCAGGCGGGCTTCGGCGAGCGCCGCATCGGCCGCTTCGCCGCTCAGGGCATCGCCGAGATGGCAATGCCACACGTAATGCAACGGGTCCCTCTCGACAATCGATCCGGCGGCAAGTAGCGGTTCGCCGCTGGTGAAGAAGTTGACAACCCCGGTATGTGGGCAGCGCTGCTTGAACAACACCCTAAACTTTACTCCTGCTTGCATTCCCTAATTGGCTAATCGCAGGCGGCTAGCAATGTTCCGGATGCCGTGCTCACAAAGTATTGCTGATTATTGCTGAACTGGCGGGCGGTTGAGTGTGACCACCGCGCCGGCTGGCCGTTAGCGGCTGCGCCCGAGGTCGGACCCGCGCCCCGGAAACTGGCGCCCGGACCTGGGCCCGGAGCTGGGGCCCGCAGCTAGTGGGGCGCGGAGCAAGCAACTTGGGCCTGAAGCAACTTGGGCCTGAAGCAACTTGGGCCTAAAGCAACTTCAGCCTCGAGCAATTGGACCAGAGAGGATGAGATCAGAGCAAGGCCGGTGGGACGCAAGCCCGAGCGGCAGCGACAGGCCATTGCCCAGTGCGGGGCGCCAGCACATGCTCTCCGCCCGTCGGTCGTCGGCGGGTAGTGCGTTAGAGGCACGCAACGGCCAAGCCAAGCGCCGCGTTGGAAGCAAACGACACCCATGAGCAACCATGCAGGCTAGTTCAGCCGAGACGATCAGGCCCATCGCCGAGCGCGCGCGCCAATTCGCGCCGGTGGTTTGGCTGCTCGGCAAGGTACAGAGCGGCAAATCGTCGATCATCCGCGCGCTCACTCAGGCCACCGACGCCGAGATCGGCGAGGGGTTCAGGGCGTGCACAAGCACCGCACGGGTGTTCGATTTTCCCAGCGAAGCGCCGATTATACGCTTCCTCGACACACGCGGATTAGGCGAGGCGACCTACGATCCGACTGCGGACATCGCCTTCTGCGAGGCCCGCTCCCACCTGCTGCTGGGTGTCGTCAAAGCGCTCGACCTCGAGCAGCAAGCCGTCGCCAACGTGATGCGCGCGGCGCGGCGACGCCATCCGGATTGGCCGGTCGTGATCGCGCAGACCAGTCTACACGAGGGCTATGCCACTGGGATGCAGCATCCTGCCTACCCGGCCGATCCGAGCCTGGTGACCACAGTCATGCCCGGGGGCCTCGCGCGCGCCCTCGAGCATCAGCGCTCACTGTTTGCCACACTACCGGGGCGGCGAGGCGCGACCTTCGTACCCATCGACTTCACACAACCGAGCGACGGGTTTGTGCCGATCGACTTCGGCCGTGAGGCACTGATCGGCGCGCTAATAAAAGCGGCTCCCGCCGCCGTTGCCGTGGCTCTGACCGAGATGGTGAGGGGTGCGGGGAAAGCGCCAAACAAAGCCAACGCCCACATTCTCGGTTTCGCGCTCGCCGCAGGCGCCAGCGATGCCGTACCGCTCGCTGGCCTGATCGCCGTGCCGGTGGTACAGGCGGCCATGCTACAGCAACTGGCAAGGTTATGCGGCGTGCGCTGGGACAGGCAGGCCTATGCGGAGTTCGCCGTCGCGCTCGGCGCCGGTACGCTGGTGCGCACCGCATCGAGCTTCGGCGCGCGCCAGCTGGTTAAGCTCATTCCCATCTACGGCCAGACCGCGGGTGCGGCCGCCGCCGCGGCCGCAAGCTTTGCTGCAACCTATGCTCTGGGCAAGGCAGCGATCTACTTTCTGCAGCGCCGGCGCGAGGGTAGGGATGCCGAGGAGGTCGCATCGGTGTACCGGGATGCCCTGGGCAAGGCATTCGGCCTGGCGCAAGTGCGCAGCGTTGGGGGAAGCGAGGCCACGCCGTGAACGACGACGATAAATTGCGCGCGGCACCCAAGCGCATACCCCGCGTCGCGCTGCTGATCGTCGCGCTGCTGCTCCCAACAGCCACCCTTGTGCCGCTCGGCACGCTGTGGGTGTGGCAGCACGGCTATCTGCTGTACTGGGCGATCGGGACCTGCCTCGCCGTAGCGGGCGTATACCATCTGGAAAGGCGGTTGATGGCACCCATTGTCCAGGAGAATGAGCCGGACATTGCCGCCGCGGAGGGAGAGCGGGACGCGGCATGGACCCCGCGTCAGCGCGAGGCCTGGAATGACGTGCTGGGCGTCGCCGCCGCGGCGGGGCCCGAGCGCTTGACCAGCCGCGATGCCATACTCGGGCTTGCCGTTACGACCGTCGAGACCGTCGCCAAGCGGCTGCACCCGGAAAGAAGCAATCCGCTGCTGCAATTCACGCTGCCGGAGGCGCTGGCCGTCATCGAGCGCGCCAGCGCCAATTTGCGCGCCTTTCTGGTCGGTTCCCTTCCGCTCGGCGATCGTATCACGCTCGCCCAGCTGATGTGGCTTTACCGCTGGCGGGGCGCGCTCGAGCTTGCGGAGAAGGGCTACGACATCTGGCGCATCGTACGTCTGCTGAACCCGGTGTCGGCCGCAACCCAGGAAGTGCGCGAGCGATTTACGCGGCAGATCTATGAGGCTGGGCGCGAGCATCTTGCGCGTCGTCTGGCCGCTGCCTTCGTCAAAGAAGTCGGGCGGGCGGCAATCGACCTGTACGGCGGCAATCTGCGCGTCATGCCCGAGCGGTTGCGCAGCCACGTCACCCCCGGCTCGCGGCGGGATCTGGCCGCCGTCGAGGCCCGCGAAGCCGAGCCGTTGCGCATGCTCGTCGCCGGACAGACTGGGGCAGGCAAGTCGAGTCTCCTCAACGCGCTCGCCACCACCGTGCAAGCCGCCGTCGATACGCTTCCTGCGACGACAGGGTTCGAGGCGCATCGGCTGACGCATGCGGGCATACCTGCAGCGCTGATCATCGACAGTCCCGGGCTCACCGCCAGCAACACCAGGGATCTCGTCACAGCGGCGCGTGACTGCGACCTGTTGCTGTGGGTTGCCTCGGCGACGCGCGCCGCGCGCGATATCGACGCCCGTGCGCTCGCCGCCATCCGCGCCGAGTTTGCGCGCGCGCACAATCGCAGCTCTCCGCCGATGCTGCTGATACTCACGCATATCGATCAGCTGCGTCCGTTCCAAGAGTGGGACCCACCCTACGACCTGGTGGCAGCCAACCGCGAGAAGGCGCGGGGCATCCGCGACTGCATGCACGCCGCCGGCACGGAACTCGGCTTTGCCGCCGGCGAAATCATTCCGGTGCGCGTCGACGCTGCCGCCGCGCCCTATAACATCGACACACTCTGGGCGAAACTAATCGAACTTTTGCCCGACACGCAGCGCGCCCGGTTGCTGCGCACGCTGGGCGACATCAAGAGTTCGGCCGCATGGTCCACGATCTGGTCGCAGGCGGCCAGCGCCGGGCGGGTGCTCAAGGGCACCTTCCTGTCGCGCGCGCCGTGAGGTGGGGCTGTGCGGGCGTAAACACCGCCCAACGCTTCGCTACCCACTTGATTTCTGCGGCACTGGCCAGCCGAAGCTCGGCAACCGAACGATTTCGGGGCGAGGGCGTTTACCGTAATCTTGCCTTGCCATCGACAACCGACCGGAGCAACGCACATGGCACAAAGTGCACCGCCGCGCGGGCAGGCGACATCCGCTGCCCAGGACATCAAGCAAAAGGCGACCGAGCAGTTTGAGCGCATGGCCGACAGGGCCACGGACCAGTTCAGGAATATTGCTGACCGGGCGGAGCAGATGGCCGATCGCGGCCATGCCGTCGGCCAGCGCATGCAGGATGTGGCGGAGAACTTCAAGGGCGCCGTCGACAAGTCGGTCAAGGAGCAGCCGATGATGACGCTGATCGCCGCCGCCGCCGTCGGCTTCGTCCTCGGCGCACTGTGGAAAACCTAGTCTTCTTCCCGGCGGCCCTTAATCCTAATTGCGCGTGGTCGCGCGATGCACGTTCAAAGCGTGTTAGTGAACTTGGCATGGTGTGCGGAGGCCGCTCCCTCGGTTGGCGCAAGCGGTCTGCCCTGGCGATTGCCTGGCGATTACAGTGGCGATTGCGGTGGCGCCGTCTCTGGGGATACATTCCCGCCCGAGCCGGGCCGGAAAGGTAGCGGGTTGCATCCGTCGAACGTTCAGGTTTTCGG
>JBPYEF010000432.1:0-4700 GCA_051985875.1 Hyphomicrobiaceae bacterium | reverse complement strand
GTCAGGCCCGCCGCACCCATGTCCTGAACGGCGATCACCGCGTCCGTGGCCATCAGCGCGAGGCAGGCCTCAATCAGCAGCTTCTCCGTGAACGGATCGCCTACCTGCACCGTAGGCCGCTTCTCATCGGAGGCATCGTCGAACTGCGCGGAGGCCATGGTCGCGCCGTGAATGCCGTCGCGTCCCGTCTTGGCGCCGACGTAGACGACCGGAAGACCTACGCCCTTGGCCGCGGAGTAGAAAATCTTGTCCGCCTTGGCGACGCCGACGCACATGGCGTTGACGAGGATGTTGCCGTTGTAGCCCGCATCGAAGTTGGTTTCTCCGCCGACCGTCGGCACCCCCGTACAATTGCCGTAGCCGCCGATGCCCGCCACGACACCGGCGAGCAGGTGCCGGGTCAGCGGATGGCCGGGGTCGCCGAAGCGCAAAGCGTTCATCAGCGCTATCGGCCGCGCGCCCATGGTGAACACGTCGCGCATGATGCCCCCGACACCGGTGGCCGCCCCTTGGTACGGCTCGATAAACGAGGGATGATTGTGACTCTCCATCTTGAACACCGCGCAGTCGCCGTCGCCGAGGTCGACCACGCCGGCGTTCTCGCCCGGGCCCTGGAGCACCTGCGGCCCGCTGGTGGGCAGGGTCCGCAGCCAGATGCGGCTCGATTTATAGGAACAGTGTTCGCTCCACATCACGGAAACAATGCCGAGCTCGGTCAACGACGGCTCGCGACCGAGCGCGGTGAGGAGGCGCTGGTACTCCTCCGGCGTGAGTCCGTGCTCTGCGACGGTCTGCGGCGTCGGGGCGGGACTGGCTCTTGCGTCCATCGGGGCGGCGCATCCTCCTCAAGCATTCGGCGCGTGCGGCAACCCGGACAGCTGCTCGACGCCGCGCGCGAGGCTGCACGGGGGTGGTCCGCGCCCGCGCATTGCGCGGCCCGGGCGCCTCAGCCGAGTGCGGCGAGCAAACTTTCAAAAAGCCGACGTCCGTCGCTGCCGCCGAGCAGCGGGTCTGCATAGCGTTCGGGGTGCGGCATCATGCCGAGAATGCGCCGCGAGGCGTCGCAGATGCCGGCGATGTTGCGTTGGGCGCCGTTCGGGTTCTCCTCACCGCCGCTGCGCCCCTGCGCATCGACGTAGCGGAACACGATCCGGCCCTCGCCTTCGAGGCGATCGAGGGTTGCGGGGTCGGCAAAATAGTTGCCATCGCCGTGGGCGATGGGAATGCGGATCACCTCGCCCGGCGCATAACGACTGGTATAGGGGGTCGTGGTCTGTTCGACCTTCAGGTGCACGTCGCGACAAACGAATTTCAGGGTGGCGTTGCGCAGCAGCACGCCCGGCAACAGGCCGGCCTCGGTCAGCACCTGGAAGCCGTTGCAGATGCCGAGCACCGGAGTGCCTGAGCGCGCCTTGGCCACGACGTCACCCATGACGCGCGCGTGCGCGGCCATCGCTCCGCATCGCAGATAGTCGCCGTAGGCGAAGCCCCCCGGCAGCACGATAAGATCGCAGGGCGGCACCGCGCCACTGTCGTGCCACACCATTTCGACGGCGGGACCGATCACCGCCTCGAGCGCCACCTTGACGTCGCGATCGCAGTTGGAGCCGGGAAAGACGATGACCGAGGCCTTCATTGATTGCTCGTCTCTCCGGGCGCTGTTTTGAAGCTCGCGAAGAAGGCCTCGATCGTCGCCTTGTTCTGATCGAACTCCTCCTTGGGCGCCCGCGCCAAAAGGCGATAGCGCAGCCCGGGAGTGATCAGGAACTGGGCCATGCCGTCGCGCTCGCCAAGCCCGAGGAACTTGATCTCGGGACAGGACACGTTGGCCGTATACATGACTCGCGCCCCGTCGAGAACGCGCTTGACGTTGTCGATCTTCACGCGCGCGCGGTCGGCCTCCCCACATACCGCTTCGGGCAGCTCGTCGCGAAAGCGCGCCTCATCAAAGCGCTGCGCCAGGTCTGCCGTGGCCTTGCCAGCGTCCTGCGGCACGGGCTCGACGTCGACCTCCAGTAAGAGAGAAGCCGTCGCCGGTACCTCGAGGCTCTTTGCCGCATCAAGTTCCGGGGAGCACACCGCGTCGAGCGTGCCCGGACCCTCCTCGTGGCGGCAACCACTCGGAAGGGCAACGCTGTAGTGGAATTCGGCACTGTCGAAGGTTTTGGTCGGCACGGCCTCGCCCAGCGCGCTGCCGGCAAGCGCGGGCAGGCCGGCGATCAGCGCCACCTGCATCAGGCGCATGCGGGTGAGTTTGGCCCAAGCTGCATTCATGTGTGCATGTCCATCGAGCGATACGAGAAAGCCTCAGCCGGCGCGCTCAGGACGCGAGCGTGTAGGTGTAGTTCTCGATCACGGTATTGGCGAGGAGTTCCTGGCAGATCTTCTCGACCTCGGCGCGCGCCCTGCCTTCCGCTGCCGCATCGAGTTCAAGTTCAATGTACTTACCCTGGCGTACCTCGCGCACGCCGTGAAAGCCGAGCCGTGCGAGCGCGTTCTCGATCGCCTTACCCTGCGGGTCGAGCACGCCCGGCTTGAGCGTAATCGTAATCAGCGCCTTCATCGGTCGATCCTCACGGGGGGTCGATCCTCAAGGGGTTGAGGCAAGGCGCAGCCGGGTATCTGCTCGGCCCCCCTTGCACGGTACGCCGCACGGTACACCGCGCGCCGAGAGCTAGTTCGGCTTCGAGCTGACGAGCACCGGGCCGCTGCCCTTGGGTCGAGGGTTCTCGGTCAGCACGCCCAGCCGGCGCGCGACCTCCTGGTAGGCTTCGAGCACCCCGCCGAGATCGCGCCGGAAGCGGTCCTTGTCAAGCTTGTCGGAGGTCGTCGCGTCCCACAGTCGGCAGCAGTCGGGGCTGATCTCGTCGGCCAGCACGATGCGCATCTGTTCGTTCTCCCACAGCCTGCCGAACTCGACCTTGAAGTCGACGAGGCGGATGCCGATGCCGCAGAACAAGCCGACCAGGAAATCGTTGATCCGGAGTGCGAGCGCCATGATCTCGTCGATCTCCTGCGGAACCGCCCAGCCGAAGGCGGTGATGTGCTCCTCGCACACCATCGGATCGCCGAGGGCATCGTTTTTGTAGTAGAACTCGATGATCGAGCGGGGCAGAGCCTTGCCTTCCTCGAGGCCCAGGCGCTGGGCGAGCGAGCCGGCGGCGACGTTGCGCACCACGACCTCGAGTGGGATGATTTCCACCTCGCGGATGAGCTGCTCGCGCATGTTGATGCGCCGGACGAAGTGGGTCGGCACGCCGATCTCGCCGAGCCGCGCGAAGATATGTTCGGAAATGCGATTGTTGAGCACACCCTTGCCCTCGATCAGGGCGTGCTTCTTGTTGTTGAACGCCGTCGCATCGTCCTTGAAATGCTGAATGAGGGTGCCAGGCTCGGGCCCTTCGTACAGCACCTTGGCCTTGCCCTCATAGACACGACGGCGCCTGTTCATTTGTCTCATTCCCCTATCGCTTCTCTCGCTCGAGCCGGCGCCCCTGGGGCGGTGGTTGTCGTTGAAATTGCAGTGATTTCTTGCTGCTGCGGTGCGTAAAACGCGTCGGGGACCTGCACGCCGCCCCCACGCCCGACACTAGCCCATGGTGGGGGAGGAAACAATCGACACGGCAAGCCAGCCCGGGCCATTGAGGGGGCCAGTCAGAGGGCCAGTCAGAGGGCCAGTCGGAGGGCCAGTCGGCGGGTCAGTCGGAGCGGTGGTCGGACCCCGGGCGCCGGCCGGGCCGGACGCCGGCGAGACCCCGGCCAGACGCCGGCGAGACCCCGGCCAGACCCTGGCCAGACCCTGGCCAGACCCTGGCCAGAACCTTTCCAGACCCGCGCCAGACCCCGGCCAGAACCTGGCCAGACCCTGGCCAAGCAGCCCCGGCGGATGAGCGAAAATGGCCATTAACCACCTTCCCCGCGCCCGCTTATCCCTCCCTCCCCTGCGCCCGCTCCCTGAGCTATGCCACAGGCGCGGGGCACCCCGCGCTGCCCTTGAATTCGCCTGCGGGGCAACCAAAGGTAGCAAGTGCAAACAGGCGAAGGGAGTGCTGGGGATGACGACCTTTGATGACCGCGAACGTTCCTTTGAGAAGAAGTTCGCCATGGACGAGGAGCTGCGCTTCAAGGCTACGGCACGGCGCGACGCCCTGCTCGGGGAATGGGCGGCAGCCAAACTCGGATTGTCGGGCGCGGCGGTTGCCGACTACGGTAAGGCCCTGCGCAAGGCGCAGGTTAGCGGCAGAGGCGAAAGCGACGTCTTTGAGAAGGTGCTGCACGATCTGACGGAGAAGGGTGTCGGGGTGACCGCGGGCGAGCTGCGCGAGGTCATGCGCACGTTGATGAACCGCGCGCTTGGGCAGCTCAAGGGCGGGGCAAGCGGCGTCTAGAGCGGGGCCATGCCCGCGGGTGCCGGCACGCGTAGGCCTCGTCTCGCCCGTAGCGCGCTTGCCAGGCATCCGGCGATGACAGGCGATTGACAATCCTGCAATTGACTTGCGCCGCTCTCCTCATTACCTGCTTGCGAGCGCCGCGGCGGTCTACAACGTAGTGCGGGGCTGTAGCGCACGTGATTTGCGGATTTGCTGACTTGCTGGCAGTGGGCCGGCAGAGGCGGCTCGGGAGAGGCGCATGGTTTCCAAATCACGCACCGCGCAGCGTATCGCTGCACTCGATCCGATCTGGAGCGAGCTGCGCAGGGA
>JBPYEF010000431.1:0-8436 GCA_051985875.1 Hyphomicrobiaceae bacterium | reverse complement strand
TTGGCAAGCAGCTGGCCTAACGCCTCCTCCTTGTCGGTGAAGGCCAGCAGGGTCTTGGCGCTCGCGTAGCGCTCGAGCACACTGCGGCCGATCTCCGTCGCGGTCGCCTTGGCCTTGTCGTCCACTGCCGTGAGCAGCCGCTCGGTGATCTCCTGGTCGGCGATGCCCTCCTCCGCGGCCCACGCGTCGACCGGCAGGTCGAGGCCGAAGATGCGGCTCACCTCATCCTTGAGCTGAGCCGTGTTCCACTGCTCGGCATATGCGTTCGGCGGAATGCAGACCGCGACGAGATCGTTCACCGACTGATGGCGTAGATCGACGATGGTCTCGCTGACGTCTTCATGCGCCATGATGTCGACGCGCTGTTCGAAGATCACCTTGCGCTGGTCGTTCATCACGTCGTCGTACTTCAAGACGTACTTGCGCGAGTCGAAGTTCCGAGCCTCCACCTTCTGCTGCGCCTTCTCCAGCGCCTTGTTGATCCACGGATGCGTGATCGCTTCCCCCTCCTGCAGGCCGAGCTTCTGCAGCATGCCATCCATGCGATCCGAGCCGAAGATGCGCATCAAGTCGTCTTCGAGTGACAGGTAGAATTTTGAGCGCCCCGGGTCGCCTTGGCGCCCGGACCGGCCGCGCAGCTGATTGTCGATGCGCCGGCTCTCGTGGCGCTCGGTTCCGAGCACATAAAGGCCGCCTGCTTCGATCGCCAACTTCTTCTTCTCGGCGACGTCGGCCTGGATCTCCGCGGCCTTGCGCCTGAAGCTGCGTAGTGTGTCGAGTATCGCCGCGCGCCTTGCGGCCACATCCTCCGCGCCCGGCTCGCGCCCGGCGGCCTTCTCTTGGGCCAGGAAGGCGCGCAGCTGTTCGCTCATGAAGCGAAACAAGGCCTCGCTAATGCCGCCGAGCAGCGCTTCGTTGCCAGGTGTGCTCCAATCCTGCACTTCCGCGCGCAAGGCCGCGTCGGACCAGGCCTGCAGCGCCGCGCCGTGCTCGCCGTTGCCACGCCTTGCGCTGTCGCCCCCGGTTGCCGCGTACTGCCGGGTGAGCTCCGCCCGCCGCTCGGCCACGCTCAACCGCTCACCCTCGAAGGCCGCGCGCTTCTTGGCGATTTCCTTGGCTGTCGGCGCTTGGTCAGCTGCGGTCTGCTCTTTGCTCCAGGCGTCGATCCGGCCGCTGATCCATTCGGCGAGCCGAGCGTCGACCCATTCATCGCCACTGGTCAGAATGTCGTCCATCCACTGGCGGAGCGCCTCGCCGCTGCCGTCGCTCGAAAGATGCACCGCGGCGGCGCGCCCGGCGCCCACCTCCTCGGCGAGCCAGTCGCGCGCGCGATAGCGATCGTTACCGCCGAGCTGGATGTCGGTGCCGCGGCCGGCCATGTTGGTGGCGATGGTCACGGTTCCGGGAATGCCGGCCTGGGCGATGATGTGCGCCTCTTGCTCGTGATAGCGCGCGTTCAGCACCAGATGCGGGACGGGATCGCCGCTGTTTTTGCGCGCGAGCTCGAGCAGATGGTCGCCGACATCGTTGAGCTGCGCCTTAAGCTCGTTCTGCTTGCCCGGCTTGATGCCGTCGGCCTGGGTCTTTAGGTAGGTGCCGAGCTCCTTGATGTACTTGCGGTCTTTGAGCAGCCCCGACAGCGTCTCGGATTTCTCGATCGAGGTGGTACCGACGAGGATCGGCTGACCGCGGCGCACGCAGTCGGCGATCTCGGCAACGATCGCCCGCGATTTTTCGCGCATCGTGCGATAGACTTCATCGTGCTCGTCGGTGCGGTCGACCCTGCGGTTGGTGGGGATTTCCAGCACGTCGAGACGGTAGATATCGAGAAACTCGTTGGCCTCCGTCAGTGCCGTGCCGGTCATGCCGGCGAGCTTCTGATAGAGGCGGAAGTAGTTCTGGAAGGTAATTGACGCAAGCGTCTGGTTCTCGGGCTGGATTTCGACCCTCTCCTTGGCTTCCAGCGCTTGGTGCAGCCCGTCCGAATAACGCCGCCCATGCATCATGCGGCCCGTGAACTCGTCGATGATTATGACCTGGCCCGCCTTGACGATGTAGTCGCGGTCGCGCAGGAACAATTTGTGCGCTTTCAGAGCCTGGTTGGCGTGGTGCACGATGGTGACGTTCTCGATATCGTAGAGCGACCCGGTTTTCAGGACCTCACGCTGGCGCAGCAACTCCTCCATGCGTTCGTTGCCGGCTTCGGTGAACGACACTTGGCGCTGCTTCTCGTCGACCTCGAAATCCTCTTTGACCAACAGTGGAACGAGGGCATCGAGGGCGTTGTAGAGCTCGGCGCGATCCTCGACTGGCCCGGAAATGATCAAGGGCGTGCGCGCCTCGTCGATCAGGATCGAGTCCACCTCGTCGACGATCGCATAGCTGTGGCCGCGCTGCACCATCTCCGGCGCGCTCATCTTCATATTGTCGCGCAGGTAGTCGAAGCCAAGTTCGTTGTTGGTGCCGTAGGTGACGTCGCAGGCGTACTCGGCGCGGCGCTGGCTGTCGTCGAGCTCGTGCACGATGCAGCCGACCGTCAGCCCCAGAAACTTGTAGATGCGGCCCATCCATTCGGCATCGCGCTTGGCCAGGTAGTCGTTGACCGTGACGACGTGGACGCCGCGGCCGGCGAGCGCGTTGAGGTAAACCGGAAGCGTGGCGACGAGCGTCTTTCCCTCGCCGGTCTTCATCTCGGCGATCTTGCCCTCGTGCAGCACCATCCCACCGATCAACTGCACGTCGAAGTGGCGCTGCCCGAGGGTGCGCTTGGCCGCTTCGCGGACGGTCGCGAAGGCGGGCACCAGCAAATCCTTGAGCGTCGCGCCGGCGGCAAGCTCTTCGCGGAAGGCGACTGTGCGCGCGCGCAGCTCGGCATCGCTCAAGCGCTCGAGCTGTGGCTCCAGCTCGTTGATCGCCTCGACGCTCGGCCGATAGACCTTGAGCTTGCGATCGTTTGACGTTCCAAACACCCTGGCAGCAATCGCGCCGATGGAAAGCATGCCCAACGGTTCCTCACATCTCGTGCCGGGCGCTGGGACTCAGGCCGACAAGCTGGCCGACAGGAACGCCGCGCGACGCTTGCGCCGGCAAGTCGCTACCCCGTGGGCAATGCCGGGGCGAGGCCCGCCGGCGTCGTCTCGGGTGCAGGAAAAAGCAAGGCCCCCGCGAGGAAGCGGGCTGCTGGCAGCCGGTTCCGGCGGGCCATCCTGAGATAAGGATCGGCAACTCGCTTGTCAACGAACGTCAAGGTCGCCCCGGGTGATGCCCGCACGCCTCCTGCCCATAGCGCCGCGCAGCGCGGTGATGAAGGTTGCCCCGCGCGGTTCCTTGGTGCGGCTAGCACGGGCGTGTGGCCAACGCGGGGCGCGCGTCCTTGCGTCCACCGGACGGCTCGGCCCAGCGGTGCGTCGCTCCTCGCAATTGGCCTGCTGCCCGCGGGCCTGCCGCAGGCGCCGGCCGCCGGGTGCCCCCAGTAGGGTAGCTATCGCCCGCTCGCGCGGGCACGGCCCGCGTGCACGTCCCGAGGGCACGTCCCGAGGGCACGTCCAAGGCGAACCCGGGTGCCGGTGAACGCACTATCCCCGCCCGCCTTGATGCGGATGTGCGAGATCGAGTATGTGGGTCGGCACCGCGCGAGTTGCTGCGCCGCTAAGCCGGCCGGCGCGGTGTCCAACGGGGAGGAGCCGGCATGGCGAAGGCTGCGGAAAAAATCTCACCCTTCGCGCCGGAGCGCCTGCCCGACATGCCGGTGGTGCCGGGCGTCAAGCTTGCATCCTGTGCGGCAGGTATCCGCTACCAGAACCGCACCGATCTGATGCTTGCCGTACTCGCCCCGGGAACGGTGGCGGCCGGCGTCCTGACGCGGTCGAAGACGTGCTCTGCACCCGTGCTGTGGTGCCGAGACGGCCTCATTCACGGCCGTGCGCGCGCCCTCGTCGTCAACTCGGGCAATGCCAATGCCTTCACCGGGCAAAAGGGTGTCACCGCCGCGCGCATGACGGCGGAGGCCGCCGCCCGCGCCGTCGGCTGTGCGGCGAGCGAGGTGTTCCTGTCCTCCACGGGAGTGATCGGGGAGCCGCTTGACCCCGGCAAGTTCGTCGACCTTCTGGGCGGTCTTGCGCAGTCGGCTGAAGCGGGAGCGTGGAAGGACGCGGCGCGTGCCATCATGACCACCGACACGTATCCGAAACTCGCAACGCGTCGCCTCAAGCTCGGTGCGGCGGACGTCGTGCTCAACGGCTTCGCCAAGGGTTCGGGCATGATCGCCCCGGACCTAGCCACCATGCTCGCCTACATCTTTACCGACGCGCCGATCGGCCAGCGCGCGCTGCAGCAGATGCTCGCCTCCGGTGCCGAGACGAGCTTCAATTGCATCACTGTCGACGGCGACACGTCGACCAGTGATACGGTCCTGCTGTTTGCGACCGGCGCTGCCGCCGAGCGGGGCGCAGCGCGCATCGAGGACGCGCGGAGCCCCGAGGGAGAGTGCTTCGCCGCGGCGCTCCACTCGCTGATGCGCGAGCTCGCGCAGGCGGTGGCCAAGGACGGGGAGGGCCTCAGCAAGTTCGTGACAATCGAAGTTGCAGGAGCGGAAAGCGATTTGGCCGCGCGGCGCATTGGCCTCAGCATCGCCAACTCGCCGCTGGTCAAGACGGCAATCGCTGGAGAGGACCCGAATTGGGGCCGGATCGTCATGGCGGTCGGGAAAGCCGGCGAGGCGGCCGACCGCGATCGCCTGAGGATCGCGTTCGGCGATCTGCCGGTCGCCGAAGCAGGCGAGAGATCGGCGGCGTACAACGAACCCGCGCTTGCGCGCTACATGCAAGGCCGTGAGATTACCATTCGCGTCGACGTCGGCATCGGGGCCGGCAAGGCCGTCGTGTGGACCTGCGATCTCACCCACGGCTACATTTCGATCAACGCCGACTATCGCAGTTAGGCCCGCGTACCCGAGGCAGGCGGCAGGGCGCGAGCCCTCGGTTTCGCGGGTTGCCTGCGATGGCGGGTCTGGCGGGAAGTGCCTGCCGAGCGCTTGTTTGGAGCCAGCATGGGTTCAGACATCCTGCTTGTCGCGGCCTGCGCGCTGATCGACGCCGACGGCCGCGTGTTGCTGGCAAAACGTCCGCCGGGTCGGCCGCTGGCTGGGCTCTGGGAATTCCCTGGCGGCAAGGTGGAGCGCGGCGAGACGCCGGAAGCCGCCCTGGTTCGCGAACTCGACGAGGAGCTGGCGATCCGGGTATCTGCAGCCTGTCTCGCTCCCCTGACGTTTGCCAGCCACGCCTACCGGGAGTTTCACCTGCTGATGCCTCTCTACGTGTGCCGCAATTGGGAGGGCGAGGTGAGCGCGCAGCAGGGACAGGAGCTTGCCTGGGTTCGCGCTAGCAGGCTCGATGACTACCCCATGCCTCCGGCGGACGGACCGCTAAAGGCTGCACTGCGCGACCTCCTGTAGGTGGGCGCGGCGCCATCCGCCACGGCTGCCAGCATGACGTGCGAGATGACGCGTGGGACGACGCCCCGCTGCTTTGGGGGACGAAGGCCACGCCGGAGGTGATCCGGGTGCGGGGCGATACAGCTGGCGCTCCTCAATGCCGACGACGCGGCGCCCGAGGTGGTTGGCGAAGCGGACTTGCCCCGGCGGTCGGCGCGGCGCTAGCGAATCTGCGCATCACCGCGCCGCGTGGCTCGGCGCCGGTGGGCTGTGCGTGCTCCTGCGGCGCCCAGGCTGTCAGCGTGAGGATTTCGAAGGTCGCCGGTACACGGCCGTTTGCCAGTCCAAACTCCCGGCGGTAGCAGTCGACAGTGCTCAGCAGCGTCGCGCGGCGCAGCGGTGCACGACGGCGGGCAAACAGCACGTTGGTCGCACCCATGGCCCTGATCTCGCGCAGCAGCGAATCGGGGTCGGGATAGGTGACGGTAAGCTTTACGCTGTCGACCACGGGCAACGCGAATTTGGCGCGTTGCAGCAACGCTCCAAACTGCTGGATGTCCGCGAACGGCGCGATCCGCGGGCTGGCTCCGTGCGCAGTATCCGCCTCGGCGGCGAGCAATGCGTGTCTAAGTTCGTAGAGCGTGCTGCCCCCGAGTGCGGCCGCGAGCAGCAAGCCATCGGGCTTTAGCGCGCGACGGATCTGCACCAGCGTTCCCGGCAGGTCGTTCACCATTTGCAGGGCGAGCCCAGAAGCGACCAGATCGAGGGAACGGTCGGCAAAGGGCAGCAACTCTTCGTCGGCCTGCACGCGCGGCCCGTCACACTGCGCGAGCAGCCGCGGTGCCGGATCGGCATCGATCACCAGCTCGATACCCGGCACCCTCCGCAGTCGGCGCCCGAGAACGCCGTGATGTGCTCCGAGGTTCAAAGCGACGGGAAAGCGCCGCCGGATCGCCTCCACCCGCGCGCCGATGTCCTCGGCCACCTGCTGCAGGAGGAAGTCGTGAGAGGCGGCGTGCCGCGCTGCGCGGTCGCGCCGCAGCGCGAGCAGGCGGCGGTCGAAGATAGCGTGATCATGGGCCACGACGCCAACCTAAGACGAGCGGCGGCCACCTTCAACGCCTGCCGCCATTGCCTTGCGGAGGCGGCAAGTGGCGCAGCGCTGGGGACTTCGCGCCGCAGTCAGACGCGGGACGCGGGCGAGCTCCGCGTGTCCCAACTGCCGCCAGTGCTCCAGCCTCGGCGCGCGGCCGGAACCTGTTGAGAACAGAAAAAGAACCCGCGACCGTCTTGGGCCGCTGCGCTAGATGGCTCGCGTCCGGGTTACGCGCGTACGCGCCGGGGCATGCGCAATGAACGGCAAAGCTTCCGCGAGAGGTACGCGGTTTTCCGTCTGTCGGCCCAGCATCCCGCCAGAGGAATAAGGAAACGGGGACCTGTCTCGTTGCTTCTCTTTCCGGTCCGGGGCGTTGGATCCCTGCAGCGGGAAGTTCCATCCTGAGCGCCTCGGCGCCAGGATGGAGAGGACGTCACCAGCTGAACGGATTGAAGGCCGGCACCGGTTTCTGGCGCGTGCGTTGCGACCTGCGGCGCACGGGTGGTTGCTCGTCCCCGGCATCGGCAATGCCTGCCTCAGAGACCGCGGCACTCGCCAGGTGCACCGTGCGCCCCTCGAGCGCCGAGGCGACGCGCCCGTCGAGACCGTAGATGTCCCCGTAGGTGTGCAACTTGCCCTCGTCGTCAACGGATACGGTGAAGTAGGTGACGTGCACCGGGATCGGCTTGTCGAGCTTGATTTCTCCGCCCTGGCGTTCGTACTCCTGCACCTTGTTCGCTGACCAACCCTTGTCGTAGGCGAGGAGGACCTCCGCCAGTCGGACAGGGTTTTGTACGCGCATGCAGCCATGGCTGAAAGCGCGCACGGCGCCGCCGAACAGGTTACGCTCGGGCGTGTCGTGCATGTAGACGTCATGCTTGTTGGGGAAGCGGAACTTGACGATACCAAGAACGTTGCGCGGGCCGGGCGCCTGCGTGAAGTCGAAGGAGCGAATGTCGACGCTCTGCCAGTCGATCTGGTCCGGATCGACGGGGCGCCCACCGCGGGTGACCGACAGGCCATGCGATCCTAGCACCGAAGAGGCGCTGGTGCCGAAAAACCAGCCGCCGGTATTGCGCAGCTCCGGCGCCAATTCCGCGACCTTCATGCCCGGTGGCACGCCCCAGGAGGGATGGAAGATGATGAACTGCATGTTCGCCGAAAAGATCGGCGTTGGCGTGCTGGGCTTTCCGACGACGATCTTCTCCGCCAACACTTGTTTGCCGTGCTCGTAGACCGAGGTTATTTGCTCCGGCACGCTGTCCCAGACGTAGAAGTCACCGAGGTCGGACGGCAGCCAGCGCCAGCGCTCCATGTTGGCGATCAAGCGTTCGACGTTTTCCTTGCCGGGAGGCCGGGCGCCGCCGTTCAGTGCGTTGCGCAGCGCGGTATCGATGACACCCGTCGGCGTCAGGTCGTTGTGCCGCTGGAACTCCTTCACGGCCTCGACGAGTGGACCATCATAGAGGGACGCCTTGCCGGCTTCAGCGCTCGCGCCCAGGCGCTGCCGGACGAGGGCTACCTGAGGGTGCTCCTGCCCCGGCGCGATCTTCGGGCCGTGCGGGATGGTCACCATCGCCGCTGCGCCCTCGCCTTCGCCCTTGGACCCGCGGGCCGCGAGCAAGGCTGCGCGCAGGCGCTGGAATTGCGGATGCTTGGGATGTAAATCGCGCAGGTAGGCATCGGGGGTTTCGCTCGCTGCGATCCCCTGCAGCAGCGATTTCGGATCGTATACCGCGGGCCGTTCGTCGAACATGTGACTGATTGAGGGCGGATCGAGCCGGCCACCGCGCGCTTGTCGCCCGTACTTCAGAACCGCCAGGCCGAGCTTGATCTCTGCCTCGGCGAGGGACGACGGGGCCGAAGCGTCGGGCGCGCTCGGCAAATCGAAGTCCGAGGCCCGCAATCC
>JBPYEF010000430.1:0-7184 GCA_051985875.1 Hyphomicrobiaceae bacterium | reverse complement strand
CGCGAGACATGGCAAACGTGGTCGTGGTCGGCGCCCAATGGGGCGACGAGGGCAAGGGCAAGATCGTCGACTGGCTATCGGAGCGCGCCGACATCATCGTCCGCTTTCAGGGGGGGCACAACGCCGGGCACACGCTGGTGATCGGTAACGAGACCTACAAGCTCGCCCTGCTGCCGTCGGGCGTCGTACGCCCTGGCAAGCTCAGCGTCATCGGCAACGGCGTCGTCGTCGATCCCTGGCATCTCGTCGCGGAGATCCAGGCCTTGCGCGCGCGCGGCATCGACATCGGTCCACACAACCTGAAGCTCGCCGAGAACGCCACGCTGATCTTGCCGTTGCACCGCGAGCTCGATCAGCTGCGCGAGGCCGCTGCCGGCGAGCAGCGCATCGGCACCACCGGACGCGGCATCGGTCCCGCCTATGAAGACAAGGTCGGTCGCCGCGCCATCCGCGCGCAGGATTTGAAGAACCTCGCCACCCTCGGGGCGAAGATCGATCGCCTGCTCGTGCACCACAACGCGCTGCGCCGCGGCCTCAATCAGGCGGAGCTCGAAAAGGGCAGGCTGCTCGCCGAGCTCACGCACATCGCCCCGCAGGTGCTGCCCTACGTCGATATCGTCTGGTCGCTGCTCGATCGCGAGCGGCGCGCGGGCAAGCGCATCCTGTTTGAAGGTGCGCAGGGCGCGCTGCTCGACGTCGACCACGGCACCTATCCCTTCGTCACCTCCTCAAACACGGTCGCCGCGCAGGCAGCGACCGGTGCCGGCGTCGGCCCAGGTGCGCTCGGCTACGTGCTCGGCCTGGCGAAGGCCTACACGACGCGCGTCGGATCCGGCCCATTCCCGACCGAGCTCACCGATGCCGTCGGCGAGTGCCTCGGCGAGCGCGGGCAGGAGTTCGGGGTCAATACCGGACGCAAGCGGCGCTGCGGTTGGTTTGACGCCGTACTCGTGCGCCAGGTCGTCAAGGTCGCCGGGCTCGACGGCATCGCGCTGACCAAGCTCGACGTGCTCGACGGCTTTGCCGAGATCAAGGTGTGCGTCGGCTACGAGCTCGACGGACAGCGCATCGACAGCCTGCCCGGTGGACAGAATGCCCAGTCCCGCGTGCGGCCGATCTACGAGCGCCTCGAGGGCTGGACGCAGTCGACGCGCGGCGCCCGCACCTGGGGCGAGCTGCCGGCGCAGGCGGTGAAGTACGTGCGCCACATCGAGGAGCTGATCGAGTGCCCGGTGGCGCTGCTGTCGACCAGTCCGCAACGCCAGGACACGATTCTCGTCAAAGATCCGTTCGAGGATTGAGGCCGTTGGCGCGGCAGCAGCGGGGGATGCGCGCAACGCGGGCGCCGAGCGTCGAACGCGTCAAGCGCCGCCTCACCAGTGCTCGCTGCGTGCCGCACTGCCGGCGATTTCGGCGAGCCGCCGTCTGCTGCCCGCGCTGGCGTCGTGCGGCAGCGCCGCGAGCGGAAAGAAGCGCTGCTCGCTGATTTCCGCGTTCGGCGCCGGCACGCGCTGCTGGCGCCAGTCACGGACCGCAAACAGCACGATGTGGTCGCCGGGAAACGCCGCAAAGTGCGCGTAGACGCCGAACAGCTGCGGCGTTCCCGCGAGCGCAACCCCGACCTCTTCGTCGAGCTCGCGTGCGAGGGCCTCGAGCACCGTCTCGCCCTTTTCGACGCCGCCACCGGGAAAATGCCAGCCTGGTCGATAGGTGTGCCGCACCAGGAGCACGCGCGCCTGCGCGTCGAGCACGACCCCTTGCACGCCAAGGGTGAGCGAGCGCGTCAGGCGCCAGTATCGCTGTAGGATGCGCAACACATAGGAAGGCTTCGCCATTCTCGCGCCTGCCCTCTCAAGCCGCGGGTGGCCCGCGCCGCCGAGGACGCTTTCCCCCGAGGCGCGCGTCCCATGGACCCCGGTAACGTTCGGCCAAACGCCTGTGCCGCAGCGGTACCGGGAGAGCCCGTTGCCGCCGGTCCGGTCCTAGCCGATTTGGCAGGCGCCGGCAAAGCATCTAGTTGTCAGCAGCTCTCACTTTGCAACGCCCTGCGGTCATGCCGACAATTGCCCACCTCAGCGACGTACACCTGCACCACCCCCTCGCCGGCTTCACGCCGCGACACTGGTCGCTGAAGCGCCTGCTCGGCTATGCCAACCTCGTGCTCGCGCGGCGGAGCGGCTTTGATACCGCCGCCCTCGCGCGCCTGGTCGCGGATCTGCAGGCGGCCGCGCCCGATCACATCGCCGTGACCGGAGACCTCGTCAACATCGGCCTGCCGCAGGAGCACGCCGACGCGCGGCTGTGGCTCGAAAGGCTCGGGCCGCCGCAGCGGGTCAGTGTCGTTCCCGGCAATCATGACGTCTATCAGCGCCTGCACCACGACGCGGGCATCGCGCGCTGGGGCGACTACATGCGGTCGGATGCCGATGCGATCGCTGTCGCGGGCAAGCTGCTGCGCACCGCCGCGCCGGGCGACCAGCCGCACTTCCCCTTCCTGCGCAGGGTCGGGCCGGTGGCGCTGATCGGCGTCAACTCGGCGGTTCCGACGCCGCCGCTGATCGCCGCCGGCCGGGTCGGGGCAACCCAGCGCATGGCGCTTGCGGAGTTGCTCGACGCCGCCGGGCGCCAGTCCCTGTTCCGCCTGGTGCTGATCCACCATCCGCCGCTGCCGGGCCAGGCGCGGCGTTGGCGCGCGCTCAGCGATGCGCCGGAATTTGCCGAATTGCTCGCTGCCTGCGGCGCCGAGCTCGTGATCCACGGCCACAACCATCGCAGCACGCTCGTCTACTTTCGCGGCGGCGGGCGTTGCATTCCCGTCATCGGCGTGGCGGCCGCAGCCGTGCACCGGCCACGGCACGGCGCGCCGCTGGCGCGCTATAATATCTACCGCATCGGCGGCCCGCCCTGGCGGGTCGAACTGGTCGTTCGCGGGCTTGCCGAAGCGGGCGGCAGCATTGTCGAGATCGCACGGCAGGAACTGGCGCTGGCGCCATGAGCAGGGATTGCGCCGATGCGGGCCGCAAGGGCGCCGGGGGCGAGTGCACCGCATCGCGCGCGTTGCGCGCCGCCGGAGTATGTGCTTGATGCCGAAGGACATGCAGAAATACGCGCCTTCGACCCCCGCAAGCGCGCGCCCGCTGTGGCTCATCGTCGTGTCGGCCGGGATCATCGTCGGCACCGGCATGGGCCTGCGCCAGGTGATGGGGCTCTACCTGCCGCCGGTGACGAGCGATCTTGGCATCGGCCGCCAGCCGTTCTCGGACGCCATGGCGGTGGCCAACCTCGTGTGGGGCCTCGGGGCCGTGCTCGCCGGCGTAATCGCCGATCGGCAGGGAGCCGGGCGTGTGGTCGTGTTCGGCACGCTTGCGACCATTGCCGGCTTCTACCTGATGTACGCGGCCAGCTCCGCCTTCGATCTGATGCTGAGCGGGGTCCTGCTCGGCGTCGGCATCAGCGGTACCGGCCTCAATGCGCTCGTCGGTGCGGTCGGGCGGGCGGCAGCACCGGAGCAGCGCACCGCCGCCATCGCTGCGCTCGGCATGGCCGGCGGCATCGGCGGCTTTCTCGCCTTTCCCTATACACACCTGCTGATGGACGTCGCCGGCTGGAAGGCGAGCCTGCTGGTGTTGATGGTGACGACGGCCTTGGTCATGCCGTTCGTGTGGCCGCTCGTGTTTCCGCTCGTCGGCAAGGCGCGTGGCGAGGCGGGCGGCGTCGCACCGCAGACGCCGGCGCAGGCGATCAGGGAGGCGTTCACGCACCCGAGCTATCTGCTGCTGGTCGTCGGATTCTTCGTGTGCGGGTTTCACATCGCCTTTTACGGCGTGCACCTGCCGGCATTCCTGGCCGACGCTGGCTTGCAGCCCGGGGTCGCGGTTGCGGCATTGACCATCGTCGGGCTTGCCAACCTCGCCGGAACCTACATCGCCGGACGCTCCGGGCGCTTTATCGAAAAGCGCCGCGGCCTGAGCTGCATTTATTTCGGCCGCTGCTTCGTCTTCCTCGGGCTGTTGTTCCTGCCGATCACGCCGGTGGTGGTGATCACGCTCAGCACCATCCTCGGCTTCCTGTGGCTCTCGACCACGCCGCTGACCTCCAGCCTGGTTGCGACCTTCTTCGGCACGAGGTGGCTGTCGATGCTGTACGGCGTCGTGTTCCTGTCGCACCAGATCGGCTCCTTTACGGGGTTGTGGATGGCGGGATATCTCTACGACAGGACGCACTCCTACGATGCCATGTGGTGGATCTCGATCGCGCTCGGGCTGTTTGCGGCGGCCGTGCACTGGCCGATCCGGGAACGCCCGGTTGCGCGTCTTGGCCAGATTGCGGGGTAATGGCGCCGCATGCTCGACCGTTCCCGCAATGGGGCCGCGCAGGGGGAAGAGCCGCACGATGAGGCGCGCGCGGTCGGGCGCGCACGCAACGCACCGATGCCCCGCGCCGTGCGCATTGTCCTCTTTGGCGCGCTGTTCCTGGCCATGCTCGGGGCGATCTATCTGATCATCGCGCGCGGGGACGCCTTGCTGGTCGATCTCGCCAAGCTCGGGCGCGGCTTCTGCTTCTGAGGTGCGGCCCAGTTGGGGAGGCGAGCGGGGCTGCAGGATTTGCTAGGGGGAGTTGACCATGGGGATGATCACGCGCCCACGTGCGCTTCTCGGGGCACTTCTGCCCAGGGTGCTTCTGCTTGGGGTGCTTCTGCTCGGGGTGCTTCCGCTCGGGGCCCTGCTTGCGCGAACGGCCGCGGCGCAGGACGTGCGCAGCTACACGAGCAAGGCGCCGTTCGACGAGGTCAAGTTCGAACTCAGCAACGCCATCATCGAGCGCGGGCTTACCATCGACTACACGGGCAACATCGGCCGCATGCTCGAGCGCACGGGCCCCGACGTCGGATCGGTGAAGCCGCTCTACAACAGGGCCGAGTTCGTGATGTTCTGCTCGGCCAAGCTTTCGCGCGCGATGATGGAGGCCGACCCGCGCAACATCGCCTTCTGCCCCTACGTCGTATTCATCTACGAGCCCGTCGCCCATCCCGGCGAAACGGTCGTCGGCTACCGGCGGCCGCCGAATGTCGCTGCCGCGTCGTCGGCGCTGGCGGACGTCGACGCGCTGCTCGACGGTATCGTGCGGGACGCGGTCAAATGAGCTCAGCGCTCGGGCAGCGTCGCGCCGGCGCGAGCACGGCGCAAGCACGGCAGGAGGATGGCGCAAAGGGCGCGGCGCGATGAGAAGCGCGATGGCCGCAGTCTCCAGCGCATGGCCGCGCCTCGGCGTCGCGGCACTCCCCGCGCTACTGGCCGTCGCCATCCTCATCCTCATGCACGGGGAGCCGCGCAGCGCGCCGCTCGCGGGCGGCGCTGCGTCCGGCCGGCCGCGCCGCGTCGTATCGCTCGATGTGTGCACCGATCAGCTGCTGATCGCCCTCGGCGACCGGACGCAGATTGCGGCGGTCACGCGGCTTGCCCGCGATCCCCTGCTCTCGGCGGCTGCCGCCGACGCCCAGCATCTGCCGGCCATTCGCGGCGGCGCCGAGGAGGTTCTCGGCTACGATCCGGACCTCGTGCTCGCCGGGCCCTACGGTGTCGCGCCGACCGTCCGCCTCCTGCAGCGGCTGCAGCGCAACGTGCTGATCGTCCCGCTCGCTCAGGACCTCGACGGCGTGCGCCGCGCGGTACGCGAGGTTGCGTCGGCGATCGGCGCCGAAGCACGCGGGGCGGCAATGCTCGCCGAATTCGATGCCCGCCTCGAGCGCATTGCCCTTGCCGGGCCGCGGCCGACCGCTGCTGTCTACGGGATTGGCGGCGCGATCTCCGCCCCGGGGAGTCTGGCGGACGCCGCGCTCGCCGCTGCCGGCTACCGCAACATGGCCGCCGCCTACCGTTTGACGCGGAGCGGAAGCGTGCCGCTTGAGACCTTGTTCGCCCACCCCCCCGACCTGCTGGTCGTGGCGCGCGAGGAAGGCGCATACCGCACCCCTGCCGCCGACAACCTGCGCCACCCCGTGCTCAGCATGCTGCGGTTACGGCGCCCGGTGCTGGCACTTCCCGCGCGCTTGTGGCTGTGCGGCACGCCGCAAATTGCCGATGCCGTCGAGCAGCTCGCCGCGGTACGCGACGGCGTGCTCGAAGCCGCGCGCCAGCGCGCGGGCGCGGCCGGCGGGCGCGGCGCTCGATGAGCGTTGCGCGCACGCCAGCGCTGGCGCCGGGCACCCTGCTGGCGCTGCTCGGCGTTGCGGCGGCCGCAGCGTTCCTTTTGTCGCTCGCCGCCGGTCCGGACGGCTTCGGGATTGCCGCGGACGGCGCGAACCGGCTCGTGATCTTCCGCGAAATTCGTCTGCCACGCGCCGTGCTCGGGGCTTTGATCGGCGGCAGTCTCGGACTTTCTGGTGCGGTTCTGCAGGGCTATCTGCGCAATCCGCTGGCCGAGCCCGGCCTGCTCGGGGTGTCCGGCGGGGCGGCGGTCGGCGCCGTGCTCGCCATCCATCTGGGGCTTGCGCAGCTGTTCGCGCTCGCGCTGCCGCTCGGCGGCCTGCTCGGCGCCCTGATCGCCATGCTCGGCATCGTCGCGCTCGCCGGACTGCGCGCCGGGCCGATCACGCTGCTGCTCGCCGGCCTCGCCGTGTCGAGCGTCGCCACCGCGCTCATCGCGCTGATCCTCAACCTGGCGCAGAATCCCTTCGCCGCGGTCGAGATGGTGTTGTGGACGATGGGCACGCTCGCCGATCGCAGTCTGCCGCAGGCGTGGCTCGCGGCACCGTTGATGGTTGCCGGCATGGCGCTGCTGCTGCTCGTTGGCCGCGCGCTCGATGCGCTGAGCCTCGGGGAGGATGCGGCGCAGAGCCTGGGCGTTTCACTGGCGAGGACGCGCTGGGCGGTGGTCGCCGGCAGCGCGCTCAGCGTCGGGGCGGCGACGGCGGTCAGCGGCATCATCGGCTTTCTCGGCCTGATAATCCCGCACGCATTGCGCCCGTTTGTGGCCCACCGCCCGAGCCTGCTGCTGCCCGCTTCGCTGCTCGGCGGGGCTGCTGCGCTGCTCCTGACGGACGTTGTCCTGCGCGCTGTCGAACCGTGGGTGGAGCTCAGGATCGGCGTGCTGACGGCGCTGCTCGGAGCGCCGTTCTTCATCTGGCTGGTGCTGAAGATGCGCGCGGAGCTCGCATGAACATCGAGGCGCTCGGGCTGAAGGTG
>JBPYEF010000429.1:0-4406 GCA_051985875.1 Hyphomicrobiaceae bacterium | reverse complement strand
GAGCGGCACGTCGACGAACTTCGGATCCCCATAGAACGCCTCGCGGTCTGCGTAGGCGAGCTTGGCGCACTCGCTCCAGGTGTGCACGAAGTCGGGATCCGTCGGTGCCAGCTGATCGAGCGCGAATCCCTTGAGCAAGGCCAGCATCTGCAGGAGTACCGGGCCCTGGGTCCAGACATCGGGCTTGAGCACGCGATAGCTGCCGTAGTCGAGGTGGATCGGCGGCTCGATGGTCGGCTGCCATTTGGCCATATCCTGACCGGTCAGGACGCCGCGGTGGCGGCGGCCGCTCACGTCCATCACCTCGCTGTTGCGGCAAAAAGCGTCGATCGCCTCCGCCACAAAGCCCTGACCCCAGGCGCGCCGCGCGCGCTCTATCTGTTGTTCGCGCGTACCGCCGGCGCTCGCCTCCCTGACTATTCTTTCGTAGGTCTCGGCGTGGCGAATATTGGTGAACAGCGAACCTGGGAGAGGCACGCCGCCGCGCGGCAGATAAACCGCGGCAGACGTTGGCCAATGATCGCGAAACAACTGGGCTACTGTGGCGATCGTAGAGCAGGCGCGCTCGACCAGCGGGTATCCGTTTCGCGCGTAAGCGATCGCCGGGGCAAGTACCTCGGCGAGGGGCATGGTGCCGAAGTCGCGCAGGATCAGCATGTAGGTATCAAAAGTACCGGGGACACATGCCGGCAGCAGCCCCGTTCCCGGGATGATGTCGAGGCCGAGATGCCCGCGGTAATGCGCAATCGTCGCCCCCGCCGGAGCGGGTCCCTGGCCGCACACCACGAGTGTCCTGTCTGCACGCGCGTCGTAGAGCATGGCCGGCACGTCACCTCCCGGGCCACACAGGTGCGGCTCCACCACCTGCAAGGCAAAGGCGGCGGCAACCCCCGCATCGAAGGCATTGCCGCCGCGCTCGAGCATCGCCATGCCGACCGCGGTGGCGATCCAGTGCGTCGTGGCGACAACCCCGAAGGTGCCGACGATCTCCGGCCGGGTAGAGAAGGGACCTGCATTGATGTTGGCCATACAAGGCGCTCCGCCGTCGAATAAAGATTGCGCAGCGGCGTAGACTAAAGCAGCTCACCGTCGGATGAAACGGCGATTGCAAGTGGCAGCGACGCGCACCGCGCTTGCCTCCTGTCCCAGAAATGCACCGTTGCAGCGCACGCCCGTGCCTGCGTCCGGGAGGGCCTTGCCCGGATCGTTCCCAGCAGCCGCTGCGTTGCGTGCACCGCAACAGTGCGCAAGGCCCGCAGCGCGGCGGCGCGCGCGCACGGGAAGGCGGAGGCGACGAGCAATCCGGACGACCACGATCCTCCCCAAGGTCGGCCGCCAAGCCTCGCCGAGCGGGCCGCTCCGGCGACCGCGCCCGGGGATCTCGGAAAGGGACATCGGACGGGGACCTCGGGGGCTCGTGACCGCCACGGACGCACCGCAGCCGCAATGGCGATGCCCACCACGTTGATCGCCGGCGATTTGCGCGCACACGCTGCGCGCATGGTTTGCGTCCCCGCATGCACCGCGGTACACGCGGGGCGCGGCGCAAACCGAACGGCGCTGGCCGCCCACCGGCAGCACGCGACCAGGCCCGGGTGTACGCCAATTCGACAACCAAATTCGCGTGCGTCTGACGGCGCAGTGAGCGAGGGGGAAGCGTGGCAGGCAACGATGAGGCAGCACCGCGCTCGATGCTGCTGATGCTGCTCAGCCTTACCTTCGCCATGAACTTCGTAGCGCGGGGAGTACCCGAGACGTTCGCCGTCTTCCTGCTTCCCGTGCAGAACGGATTGGGGGTCTCCCGGGCGCAGATCACACTCACTTATGCCGTCTACATGCTCACCTACGGGCTGTTCGCACCGATCGCCGGACAAATCATCGATCGCCTCGGTGCGCGCACTGCCTACGCATTCGGGCTCACCGCGATCGGCGCGGGCTATGTGCTCGCCGGTTCTTCCCGCGCACTGTGGCATTACCTAGTGGCCGTTGGTCTGCTCGGCGGGATCGGCGCCGCAGCCCTTGGCATGATCGTCGCATCGGCCTTGCTTAGTCGATGGTTCACGCGCCGCATCGGCTCGATCATGTCGCTGCCATACGCGGCGGTCGGAGCCGGCATGCTCGTCCTGCCGCCACTCACGCAGATCCTCCTCTCGGTCTATGATTGGCGCAGCACCCACCGGTTGATCGGCGCGGGCGTGCTCGCCTTGCTGCCGCTGGTGATGCTCTTGCCGCTCGGGCGCGTAACAGCTGGCTCGCCGGCCTGGCGCCAGCGACAACGTGCGACCGGGACCGGAGCGTGGTCGCTCTCGGCGGCGCTCAGGACGAGCGCCTTTTGGGGGTTGTTCGCCGCCTATCTGTTCACTGCGGTGGCTGCCTACAGCGTCGTCCCGCACTCCGTCACCTATCTGGTCGAGCACGGGTTTGATCCCCTGTTTGCGGCGAGCGCGTTCGGCCTCGCCGGCATGCTGTCGGCGATCGGCATCGTGGCGATCGGCTGGCTATCCGACCGCATCGGGCGAAGGCAGGCGGCTACCCTCTCCTACATCTCAACGATTTGCGGAATCGGAGCCCTCGCTGCCGTCTCGCTTTGGCCCGCGCAGCTGCTGGTGTACGCCTTCGTCTGCTTCTTCGGCCTGATGCAAGGCGCACGTGGACCGATCGTAGTCGCGATGGTCGCGGCGCTGTTTCCGGGCGGTGTAGGGGCCATTTTCGGCGCCCTGTCGCTGGCACAGGGCTTCGGGGCCGGATTAGGGTCTTATCTCTCCGGCATGCTCTATGAGCTGACGGGGAGCTATCTCGCCTCCTTTGCCCTCGCGGCATGCGCTGCCCTCGGAGGACTTGCATCCTTCTGGGTCGTTGCGAGCCTGCGCGAGGAGCGCGTCGGCGCGCCCACCCGGCCGCGGAAACGCGCGCGCAGTGGACCGACGCGCTAATGCGCGA
This sequence comes from Hyphomicrobiaceae bacterium, assembly GCA_051985875.1. Taxonomy (GTDB): domain Bacteria; phylum Pseudomonadota; class Alphaproteobacteria; order Rhizobiales; family Hyphomicrobiaceae; genus AWTP1-13. The sequence continues at coordinate 1,466 of JBPYEF010000429.1, read as the reverse complement.
ATAGCACCGGCAGCTCCGCCGCCGCCAAGATATGACTGGTGGCGCCGCCGAAGATCATCTGTCGCAAGCGGCTTTGGGTGTACGCCCCCTTGATCAGCAGATCCGCGCCCGATGCGATCGCCTCGGCAAGAATGGCCTCCCCCGGGCGGTTGCGCGTTGGGGCAACCGTCTTCTCGGTGGCGGAGATGCCGTTGGCCTCGAGGTGGCCAAGTGCGTCGCGCACACTCGGCCCCGGAGCGATGTGGCCCTCCACGGCAATGAACGCCACCCGCTTGGCCTTGCGCAGCAGCGGCATGGCAAAGCGGATTGCCCGAGCGGTTTCGGTGCTCGCATTCCAGTGGATCAGGACGCGCTCACCAATTGTTTGCGGCGGGCGCGGCGGAGCCATCAACACCGGGCGGCCGCTATCAAAGAGCGCCGCCTCGAGCGCCGTCATACGCGTCCCGCGACTGCCCGGCCGACTGAGAATGGTCGTGTCATAGACTCTGGCGAGACTGCCGAGGGCGCCGTCCTCGATCGCCGCGCCGCCGCGCCAGCGGAAGCGGCTCCTGCCCCCTTGCGCGGCAGGATGGGCCGCCGCAAACGCATCGAAGGTATGGCGCACGCTGCGGATGAATTCGATCTCGTTCCAGTCGGCTGGTGGGATGGTTACGGCAACGATGGGATCGGGCGCGACGATTTCGGCAAAAGCCGGTCGCACCGCGACGCCCTCGACGGTTGCTTCGAATTTGCTGGCCAACAGCCAGCTGGTCTCCAGCGCGGACGGCATCTGTTCGCTCTGGTCAACCGGTAGAAGGATGCTCTTCATGGCCCTTCCCCGCTGTGACGGACTATTTGCTTTGCTGACCTGCATGCAAATTATAGCACGGAAGCCATCACTCGGGTTAAGGGGCAGCTAGCGTGGGGGCGACCTTGCGGTGCCACGGTGCGCCGATGCGCACTGTGGCCGAAGAACACGCAAGTGCCGAGCCAGCAACCAACGTGCTGAGTTCGCTCCTGCACAATCGTTGCCGCGGGCGATGCACTGCGGTCGCCCCGTGAGCACAACCATGGTTTCATCGGACGACGGCGCGCGCGATCGTTCGGGCCTCATTCGCGGCAGCGCATGATCGCTTATGGCTGCAGCGTCTCATGCATAGCGTACGCAACTGCAGCGGCGTGCCGGAACGCCAATGTTCCACAACCCCCGCGCGCTCCGGCCTGAGCTTGCTCGCCACTGTTGCGCCACGCGTGGCCCGCAGCTAATCTTACAGTTCGGGGGTCCCGACTATGCGGCAAACACTGGAAATGCGGACCTGTGGGTAACTGCTTGGCAGGCAAGTGTGATTTTTTGTCGAGTGAGGGGTAGCTCGTATGAAATCAGATGAGCATATCGGTTCCAGTATTTTTTTCGCGCTGAACCTACCACGCAGCTGTTTGAGCGGCCCGGAGGCCATCGCCAAGGTCTATGAGCCGCTGTTCAAGGG
>JBPYEF010000428.1:0-4900 GCA_051985875.1 Hyphomicrobiaceae bacterium | reverse complement strand
ACGCTCATACCGTTCGACGCCGGATCGGCTGGTGCGGACGGCGGCGCATGTTTCTTGGCTGCGACTGGCGGCTGCGCGAGCGGTGGAAAAACCGGTTCGCGCGAGGGGCGGAAATGGAAGGGATCGCGTACCCCTGCCGGAGCTACTGCGGGTCCAGCCGCTGCACCCGCCGGCGGCGCAAACGCTGGCGCAACTGCGGCTGCGGTTCCTGCTGCAGCGCGCGGCTGCGCTAACCCGTGCCCCAATGCTTGTCCCAACGCCTGTCCCGACGCGTGGCCCGATCCGTGGGCCGACGCGTGGCCAAACGCTGCACCCGCATCCGGAACCGGCCCTCCGCGGGCACGGCCGCCGCGGGCAGGATCCCGCGCCGGTTCGGCGCGATGCGCGGCGGCTGGGACCTCTGCATGCCGGTTGGGCGGTTGTGCAGACGCCGGTGCCATGCCGATGGCCCCGGGCATGCGCCCCAGAGCATCCTCGGCGTTGAGTGGCAGCTGGTGCGACTCGGCACGGGCCATGGCGTGGCTCACCCAGCTGTCGCGATCGGGCGCCAGCCGCTCCGGCATAATGGCGCGACGCACCAAAAGGTGCAGGGAGAGCAGCAGCAAGTACACGCAAAGCGCTGCCACGGTGCCCGACCACAGGGGCACCCTGAGCCGCAACAGCAGCCAGGCGCCGATCGCCACGGACAGCACCGTAACCGCAAAGATGACCAATGCATCCGCGAACCGCGGTTGCTGCGGCGCCTCGGACATTGCCAATTGTTCTGCCATCGCTCACCCACGTTAAAGCAAGCCACCGAATCGCTCGCCACTAGCTTTTCCGAAGGGCTACGCCGTTCGCAACATCGTCGCGGGGGCTTTCACCAGCTTTCCGTGCCGCACAGGCGTGGCTCCCCCGCAACCACGTGTTGAGCGGCGGGCAGCGGACGCTGCACCGCCCGGCACGCGCGATTTTGCGCTTGCCGAATCAGGCCCGAACCGATCGCGTGACACGATCGCTGCACTCGACGGGTTGCACGCGCAAGCCCCGGTCGAAGGGAACGCACGCTTGCCCACAACCGACGGGGGAGCTCGCCCCGGGTGTTTCCGCCTTGCTGCGAGGTTGGGCGGCCAAACATATGCCGCACCCGCGCCGACAATGAAAAAAATGGCCTGTCGCGGGTTGGCCCACAAGAAAACATTCTCGAGCGGAAAAAGCGGGGCCGCTCAAGCCCCGAGTTAGGTGACGCGGACAGCACAGCGCCCGCATAAAAGCAAAGGGGCCGGCGCTCGCGCGCCAGGCCCCTCTCGGTAGTTGGCTGAGCGCCCTCACGCGCACTGCCGCGCGCCGCTATTAAGCGACCGCGGTCAGCACCTTGGCAACGACGTCGCGGATCTCGCCGATGTCGCTCTGGGTCGCGATCAGTGGCGGCGCGATGACCAGCGTGTCCGTGGCGACGCGCGCGTAGATGTTGAGGTCATGGTACATGTGCTCGGTCGCCTGATAGCCGCGCAGGCCGGGCTTGCCGGCGATGGGTGCGAGGTCGATGCCAGCGAGCAGGCCGACGGTGCGGATGTCTTCGACGTTCGGCGCACCCCTGAGGCTCATCATCGCCTCGGCGAACGGCGCCTCGAGCGCAGCCGCGCGCTCAAACAGCCCCTCCTCCTTGTACAGGTCGAGCGTGGCGACGCCCGCGGCGGCGGCCAGCGGATGGCCGGAGTAGGTGTAGCCGTGAAACAGCTCGACCATGTGTTCCGGCCCGGTCATGAACGCGCCGTAGACCGCCTTCGAGGCCAGCACCCCAGCCATCGGTACGGCGGCATTGGTGATACCCTTGGCGAAGGTGATCATGTCGGGCTCAACGCCGTAGCGCTCGGAGGCAAAGCAGTGTCCGAGGCGGCCAAAGCCGGTGATGACCTCGTCGAAAATCAGCAGGATGCCATGCCGCGCCGTGATTTCGCGCAACCTCTGCAGATAGCCCCGCGGCGGTGGCAGCACGCCCGTTGAGCCGGCCACCGGCTCGACAATAACCGCGGCGATGGTCGAGGCATCGTGTAGATTGATCAACCGCAACAGCTCGTCCGCCAAATGCGCGCCCCATTCGGGTTCACCCTTGGTAAACGCCTGCTTGGAGCGGTCGTAGGTTGCCGACAGATGGTCGACGCCCGTCAGCATGTTGCCGAATTGCTTGCGGTTGGCCACCATGCCGCCGACGGAGATGCCGCCAAAACCGATGCCGTGGTAGCCGCGCTCACGGCCGATGAAGCGCGTGCGGGCACCCTCACCGCGGGCCTTGTGGTAGCCAAGGGCAATCTTCAGGGCCGTATCGACGGCCTCGCTGCCGGAATTAGAGAAGAACGCGTACTCAAGATCGCCGGGGGCAAGGAGGGCGAGACGCGAGGCGAGTTCGAACACCTTGGGGTGCCCGTATTGAAAGGCCGGCGCGTAATCGAGCGTGCCCGCCATCTCGCGGATGGCCGCGACGATGGGCTCCCGGCAGTGGCCGGCATTGACGCAAAACAGACCGGAGGTCGCATCGATCACCTTGGTGCCGTCCGGCTTGAAGTAGTGCAGACCCTTGGCGCCCGCGAACAGCCGCGGGCGCTTCTTGAATGCGCGATTGGCGGTAAAGGGCACCCAGTAGGGCTCGAGCTCATTGGGTTTCACGTCGAGCGGGGCCATGGTGCTTCTCCGCGGGCTGGGTTTACGGCTGCGGCCGTTCTAGCAGGGGCACGGCAAGGCTCCAAGGGCGGCCCCCGGTGCGCCAACCTCGATTGCAAGTTAATCTGTTGGCAGGTCGCCGGCCGGAAGCCCGTGCTGGCCTATGCGCACGGGCGGCTCTGCATCCTGAGGTTGCTTTCCGGCGAGCTTGCGCCAGCCGCAGCTCGGTGGCAAAGGTCGGAGATCCCAACGCGCGGTTGCGCGCGGCCGCTCATTGCGCCGCGCCCGGGGGTCGCGCCCACGAACGGCCACAGACATGCCGGGTTGCCGTACGGATTGCAGCACACGAGCACCCGAATCGGCGGCGCATTTAACTGTTGTTAGCCGAATCGGCGCCACAAGCGGCTCGGGTCTGCGGGGGCCGAGCAGCCGCATGCGGGAAGGGGAGTTTCCTCATGTTGATGAGCGTTATGGAAAGCGTGCGCCAGGCTCCCGCCTACCCGGAGCTTGCGGGCAAGCGCGTGCTTATCACGGGCATCACAACCGGCTTCGGCGTCGACATCGTGCGCGCCTTTGCCGACCATAGAACGCGTCTCATCCTGCAGTTCGCGGAGCAGAGCGAACAGGCGGAAGGGATCGCCGAAGTGGCCGCGCCTGCGGCACTCGACGTACGCGCCTTTGGGCCGGTCGAGCGCTCGGTCGAGGCGGCAGGACAATTCGCCCGCTCGGCGGTACGCGCCTTCAACGGACTAGACATCGCCATCAATCTCATCCCCCTGTCGCTGTCGCGTCTTCCCGGCGCCGCGGCGAGCACCGCCGATGTCGAGCACATGGTCGCGGCGCATCTGCTGCCGGCCGCGCTCACTTCGCGCATCGCCGCCAACCGCATGGGGCTCGTGTGGCGCGACGGCCTGGTGCTGAACGTCGCCGCGCTCACCCCTCCGGTTCCGGGCCGTGCCCTCGCCATCGCCATGCTGATCAAGGCGGCACTCGCCCACATGACGCGCGTCGAGGCGGAGGCTTGGGCCAAACAGGCGGTTCGCTGCAATGCCATCGCTCAGCAGGCGGCGCGGCTCGACGGACGTTTCGCCGGCGAACCGGAGATGGCCGCCCTCGCGCTCTACCTCGCCTCGGACCGCGGCAAGGACCTCTCGGGGCATGTGTTTGAAGCAGAGCCGTCCTGGCCCGCAGCTACAGAGACAGGCCCAGAGGGGGGCCCAGATGCGGACCCAGAGGCGGACCCAGAGACGAACTAGCCGCTCCCGACCATCGCCCCGGGTGTTGCGGAGGTTGTGACGGCGCGATGGCGCTGATCGGCCTGATCGGTCGATCGTCTGCACGTGCCGGTGTAAGCGCGCCACCGCCATTGCCCCGAGCATCATCGCCACAACCTTGGCCGCGCCGGCTATTCGCGCGCACCTCCCCCGTTCCAGCTCGCGCGCGGCAAGCGCGACACGCCAGAACCACAAGGGCACGCAGAATGGACGCGGACATCCGCAACAATCGGCTTGTCGAACGTTGCCACCGGCCAGTTCCGATTGGGCCGCCACCCATCGTCGGCAGCCGTGGCCGACCCGTGTCGGGACCGTGGGGCTTGCCAGATGCGGCCCGAGGGTGCAGTTGCAGCAGAGCGTTTTTCCTAAGCTGGCGTTAAAAAAAAGGGGGTTGCGATGAGCCAAGAAGGCGCGTGGCTGCGGCCCGTCACCTTGCGGGGGGAAGGCGTGCGCCTTGAACCCCTGGGACCACACCACCGCGACGAGCTGATCGACGCGGTCAGGGACGGCGCGCTCTGGCGCCTGTGGTACACGACCATCCCCGCTCCCGAGCACATGCAGGCGGAGATCGAACGGCGCCTCCGGCTGCAGGCCGCGGGCTCGATGCTACCCTTTGCGGTGATCGACAGCGCGCTTGCGGTGGCGATCGGCATGACGAATTTCATGCATGCCGATGCCGCCAACCGGCGGCTCGAGATCGGCGCCACGTGGTACCGCCAGAGCGCGCAGCGCACGGCGATCAACACGCGCTGCAAGCTGCTGCTGCTCGCTCACGCCTTCGAAACGCTCAACTGCATCGCCGTCGAATTCCGCACCCATTTCTTCAACCAGCGGAGCCGCAACGCGATTCTCCGCCTCGGGGCCAAGCTCGACGGTGTCCTGCGCAGCCATCAGCTGGCGACCAACGGCACGCTGCGCGATACCTGCGTCTATAGCATCATCGCCGCCGAGTGGCCGACGGTAAAGTCGCATCTTGTGTTTCAATT
>JBPYEF010000427.1:0-10070 GCA_051985875.1 Hyphomicrobiaceae bacterium | reverse complement strand
GCGTCGTCGCCACATGCTGCAGATAGTCGGGATCGCCAAGGCGCTCGGCGAGGCGGGAAAGTACCGCCCACGGCGGCGGCAGCAGCGCGGCGGGTGCGGCGCCGAAGGCCGCCAATCCCTGCCACAGGGCGAGCAGCAGCGCGAGCGGGAGGGCGCCGGCCAACAGCTCCATTTTCCCGTTTGCCATCACGTGCTGCCCACCGCCAGCTCTGGCCCGGCCTTGTCCGGAGAGGGTTCGGCCCACGCCAAAGCCGCGCGGCGCAGGCGCTCGCATCCCCAGTCAAGGACGAACCCGAGCACGGAGATGACGAGGATACTGGCGTACACCGTCGCGTACTGCGCCATGTCCAGCGCGTTGAACAGGATGTTGCCGATGCCGGCCTGGCGGGCGACCATCTCGCTCGTCACCATGGTGATCAGCGCCAGCATCAGGCCGGTGCGCGCGCCGGTGAACACCTCGGGCAGGGCCGCCGGAAGAACGATGCGGATCAGCTGCCGCCGCGGCGACATGCCCATCGCAGCGGCAGACCACAGCATCTTCTCCTCGACCGCGCGCGCGCCCAGCTGGCTGTGATAGACGACGGGCAAGCTGACGCCGAGAAAAATCACCAGCAGCTTGGATGCGTCTCCGACTCCGAGCCAGAGCATGATGATCGGCATCAGCGCCGCCTTCGGGATCGGATAGACGATTGCGAGCAGCGGAGCTAGGGACGCAGCAGCCCATCGGCTGCGGCCCATCAGCAGGCCCACGGGTACGGCAACCGCCAGGCCGAGGCCAAAGCCGATCAGCATGCGGCGCAGCGAGTCGGCGATATTGAGGAGCGCCTCGCGGTCGCCGAGCAACAGCGGCAGCGCACGCAGGGCTTCACCCGGCGGCGGGAGGCCATCGACCGCGAGAATGCGCGCCATCGCCTCCCAGACACCGACCAGCACGAGGCAGGCGAGCAGCGGCGGCAGCCCCGGCAGTGCCAGGCGCTTCATGCTGGCCGCCTCATGGTTGCCGACTCATGGTTGCTCCCGTGGGGTATCCATCAGCTGCTCGATGCCGACCACGAGGGATTGGTAGCGCGGGTCGAGCAGCAGCTCGGTGCGGCGGCGCGGGCGCGGCAGGTCGATGGCGATGCTCGCCTTGACGCGGCCCGGCGAGCGCGTCAGCACCACGACGCGCTCGGCCAGGAATACCGCCTCCTCGACAGAATGGGTGACGAACAGCACCGTCTTGCGGTCGCGCTCCCAGATGTCGAGCAGCTCGCGCTGCAGCAGCGTGCGGGTGTGGGCATCGAGCGCACCGAACGGTTCGTCCATCAGCAGGATGCTCGGCGCGTAGGCCAGCGTGCGGGCGATGGCCACGCGCTGCTTCATGCCGCCCGACAGCTCCTTGGGGTAGAACCGCTCGTAGCCCGTCAGGTTGACGAGCGCAAGGAGCGCGCGCGCTTTCGCTTCCGCCTCGCGCTTGGCAACGCCCTGCTCGCGCAGCCCGTACATCACGTTGCCGAGCACGGTCTTCCAGGGAAACAGCGCGAACTCCTGGAACACGGGACCGCGGTCGGGAGCCGGGCCCGTGACGGGCTTGCCGGAAACGGTAACGCGCCCGTGCGTCGGCGCGATGAAGCCGCCGACGATGTAGAGCAGCGTCGACTTACCGCAGCCGGAGGGCCCGAGGATGGCGACGAACTCGCCGGCGGCAACGCCGAGCGACACCTCCTCGAGCGCCAGATGTGCCTCCCCGCGCTTGGTTGTGAACGCCTTGCTCACGCCCTCGATCGCGATCATGGCGGCGACGCGAGCGCCTTGCCCCGGGTCCGGCTCGCTAGCAAGTGGCGTCGCGCACGGCAAGACGTCATTCGATGGGGGCGACGATGCTCGGATGGCGCAACTCGGAGACATCGATCTTGCGCGCAATCATGCCCGTCTCGGCGTAGATGTCGAACATGGCCTGGATCGCCGGGAAGTTCGGCGCCGCGCCCTTCTCGCGCGCAAAATCGTTGGCCTTGAGCAGATAGGTATCGAGCACCGCCACCGGCGCCTTGATCACTTCGCTGACGACCTGCAGCGTCTCGGCGCGGGCGGCGAGGGCAAGCCGCATTCCCTCCGTTAGATCGCGCACGTAGGCCCGGGCCAGCGCCTGATGGCTGTCGACGAAATCCTTCCGACACACCTCGAGGATGTGCACGATGTTGGCTTGCTGATCGGCGAGGGAAAAGAGCTTGCGCAATCCACCCTTGGCCTCGGCGCGGGCGGCGAACGGCTGGTTCAGCACGCCGACGTCGACCCGCCCGGTACGGATTGCGTCCTCGGAGCCCGGGAACCCGGTCTCGACCAGCCGGATGTCCCGCTGCGGATCGAGGCCATGACGCCGCAGCAGCAGGAACATCGGGCCGAGAATGCCCGAACCGAACACGTTGGTGCCGACGCTCTTGCCCTTGATGTCGGCTATGGTGCGAATAGGAGAATCCTCCTTTACCGCCCAGTAGACCGAGAAACTGCCGGGACGCTCGCCGACGTGTTGAGCGACGATGTACGCCTTGAGCCCCGCCTCGATCACGCCATTGGCGAGCGACAGCGGCGCCTGGGTCGAACAGTCGAGCGCGCCGGCGACCATGGCCTGCACCATCGGCGCCGTGCCCTGGAACTGGGTAAACTGCGCGGCGTACGCCTTGCCGACGCCGGAGAAGCGGTCGGGACGTCGCATGATCCAGTACTTGGCCTCTTCCGCGGGGATGGTCCAGCCGATGCGGATCGTCCCCTCCTCGGCGCCGGCCGCCGTGGCGAGGACGACGGTCCCGGCAAGCGCGATTGCGAGCAGCCGCGCGAGCGGCAAAGTTCGTCTCATTGGCACCCTTGTGCACACGCAACAACCCCCTGATCGAGCGGGCATCGAGCCCGCGCGGAGAGTAGCAAACTTGTTCCCCCCCGCGCCAGCAGCGGCAAGGAAGGCGGCGGCAGGGGAGCGCTCAGACGCGATCGGGGACGACCGCCGTCGCTTCGATTTCGACCTTGGCGCGGTCCTCCACCAAGGCCACGACCTGCACAAGGGTCATCGCCGGGAAATGCCGACCCATCACGCGGCGGTAAGCGTGTCCGACTTCGGCGCGGCGCGCGAGGTATTCTTGCTTGCTGGTCACGTACCAAGTGAGGCGCACGATGTGCTCGGCGCGCGCGTCGGCCTCGGCGAGCACGGCCAGCGTATTGCGCAGCGCCTGCTCAAGTTGGGCGACGAAGTCGTCGCTCTCGAACTGCTGCTGCGCGTTCCAGCCGACCTGGCCGGCAACGAAGATCTGGCGGCCACTGGCGGCGATGCCGTTGGCAAAGCCCTTGGGCTGGGCCCAACCCTGCGGATGCAGCTGGCGCATGCTCCTCCTCCTCAATGCGACCGCAGCTTGAAGCGCTGGATCTTACCGGTTTCGGTTTTCGGCAGCGCGGCAAGAAATCTTACGGAGCGCGGATACTTGTAGGGCGCGATCGTCGCCTTGACGTGCTCCTGCAGCCGTCTGATGCAGCCCGCGTCGCCGGCGACGCCCTCGCGCAGCACGACGTGCGCTTCGACGATCTGGCCCCGCGCCTCGTCGGCGGCGCCGACGACGGCGCACTCGGCGACGTCGGGATGAGCGAGCAGTGCCGCCTCGACCTCCGGGCCGGCGATATTGTAACCGGAGGAGATGATCATATCGTCGCCGCGCGCAACGAAGTGGAAGCGGCCGTCGTGGCCGCGCCGGAACTCGTCGCCCGTCACATTCCACCCCTGGCGCACGTAGTTCCGCTGCCGCCGATCCGCGAGATAGCGGCACCCGGTCGGGCCGCGCACGGCCAGATGCCCGATGCTGCCGTCGGGCAGAGCGCGCATGGCGTCGTCGACGATGCGCGCCTCGTAGCCGCCGACCGTCCGGCCGGTCGCACCGGGAATGCACTCGCCGATGCGATTGCTGATGAAGATGTGCAGCATCTCGGTCGCGCCGATGCCGTCGAGAATCGGCTTGCCCGTCTTGCGCGTCCACTCCTCGAAGACGGGCGCCGGCAATGTCTCGCCCGCGGAGACGGCCAGTCGCAGCGAGGACAAATCGGCGCCCCGGTCGAGCGCCGCCAACATCGCCCGATAGGCGGTTGGCGAGGTGAAACTGATCGTCGCCCGGTAACTCTCGATGATCGAAATCATGTTGGCGGGCGAGGCATTCTCAAGCAACGTTGCCGTCGCCCCGAAACGCAGCGGGAAGATCGCCAGCCCGCCGAGACCAAAAGTGAAGGCGAGCGGCGGGGAGCCGACGAACACGTCGTCGGGGGTTACCTCCAAGATCTCCCGCGCATAGCCGTCGGCGATGATCAGCAGGTCGCGATGGAAATGCATGGTCGCCTTCGGTTCACCCGTGGTGCCGGAGGTGAAACCGAGCAGCGCCACGTCGTCGCGCCCGGTCCTGACGGCATCGAATTTGACGGGTTTGTTGAGGGCGATGCGATCGAGTTCGGCGTCGTGGTTGGCGGTACCATCGAAGGTGACGACCTTGTTCAGGAACCGGCTCAGTTTGGCGCAGGCGACCAGTTCATCGACGATGCGGCTGTCGACGAGAGCAAGGCCGATTTCGGCCTTGTCGACGATCTTGGCGAGCTCAGAGACCCGCAGCAGCGGCATGGTATTGACCGCGACCGCTCCGACCTTGGTTACCGCCAGCCACGCCGCCACCATCGCCGGATTGTTGCCGGAGCGGATCAGTACGCGGTTCCCCGGCTTTACCGCGTAGTCCTCAACGAGCGCGTGCGCCAGCCGGTTGGTCCAGTCGGTGAGTTCCTTGTAGGTGCGCCGCCGGCCGTTGCCGATCAGCGCGGTGTGGTCGCCGAAGCCACGCTCGACCATGCGGTCGGTGAGCTCGACCGCGGCGTTGAGATAGTCGGGATACTGGAATTCCGGGCGCTGCAGCAGCAAATCGGGCCAGTCTTCGGCCGGGGGCAGGTTGTCGCGCGTAAAGGTATCGACGTGCGCGCTTGGCCCGAGGCCAGCGGCCCGCGGCGCTCCCAGTGCGCCGTCCTGCGTCGCGGGAAGGCGCATGTCTTCGGCGTTCGGCATCACACTTCCCCTCCCGACACCGAGATTGCCTGGCCCGTGATCGCCTGCGCCTCGGGCGTGCACAGCCACAGCACCGTGTGCGCAACCTCCTCGGGCGCTAGGAAACGCGCCTGCGGGTTGCGGTGCCGCAGCTCGGCCTCGGCTTTCTCCCGCGGCCAGTTGGTCTTGGCGACGATGTTGTCGAGGGCTGCGGCGAGCAGCGGCGTGCGGGTGAAGCCGGGGCAAACCGCGTTGACGGTGACGCCCGTCGACGCAAGCTCGACGGCAAGCGCGCGGGCAAGGCCGACGACGCCGTGCTTCGCGGCGCAGTAGGGCGCGACGTAGGCGTAACCCTTGAGCCCCGCGGTGGAGGCGATGAGGACGATGCGCGGGGTCACCGCCCCCGGGCGCGTGACATCGCCGAGCACGGCCTGCACCGAGAGGAACGCTCCGGTCAGGTTGACGCCAATCATGCGCTGCCAGTGGCCGGCATCGATCGCCGATGCCGGTGCGCTTTCCGCCGCGCCGGCGCAACAGACGAGGATATCGACCGGCGCGAACGCCGCGCGCGCTGCCGCGGCCATGCTCGCAAGCGCCGGTGCGCTACAGACGTCGGCGACGATTGCCTGCGCGCGGGGCAGCGCCGCAGCGAGAGCCTCGAGCGGCGCACGGCGCCGCCCGGCGAGCGATAGGGCCATGCCCGCGCCGGCGAGGGAGCGCGCGATCGCCGCGCCGATGCCACCGCTCGCACCGGTCACCAGGGCGTGCGCACCGAGCCGCGCCGCCATCACACCTTCTCCCGCGCCGGCTCACCCCGAACCGCAAGCCGGTAGAGCTGATCGCGTCCGGCGCTGTAGGGCTTGGGCCAGATCTGCCGCGCATAGCCGAGCGCCGCCGCCGCGTGCAGCGTCCAATAGGGATCGGCAAGGTGCGCCCGGGCAAGGCAGCACAGATCGGCGCGCCCCGCCATCAGGATCGAGTTGACGTGGTCCGGCTCGTAGATGTTGCCGACGGCCATTGTCGGAATGGCGACCTCGTTGCGGATGCGGTCCGAGAACGGCGTCTGGAACATGCGGCCATAGATGGGGCGCGCGCGCGGTGAGGTCTGTCCCGCCGACACATCGATCATGTCGACACCGGCATCGCGCAGCATGCGGGCGATGAGGACGGCATCCCTGGGGGTGATGCCCGCATCCCCAACCCAGTCGTGGGCGGAAATACGCACCGAAATCGGTTTCGCCTCGGGCCATACGGCGCGCACCGCAGCGAACACCTCCAGGGGAAAGCGCATGCGGTTGGCGAGCGTGCCGCCGTAGGCATCGCGGCGATGATTGCTGAGCGGGGTAATAAAGGACGACATCAGATAGCCGTGCGCGTAGTGCAATTCTAGCATGTCGAAGCCGGCCCGCGCCGCCATTGCGGCGGCACGGACAAACGCATCGCATACCTCGTCCATGTCGGCGCGCGTCATCGCCCGTGGAGTCTGGTTGGCCGGCGACCAGGGCAAAGCCGACGGCGCGATCAGCGGCCAGTTGCCGCCGGCGAGCGGCGCATCGATGCTCTCCCAGCCGAGCTGGGTTGAGCCCTTGGCGCCCGAGTGCCCGAGCTGGATTGCGATCCTTGCCTCGCTCTCTGCGTGGACGAAATCGACGATCCGCTTCCAGGCGGCCTCGTGCTCGGGCGCATAGAGGCCGGTGCATCCCGGCGTGATGCGCCCCGAAGGCGTAACGCAGGTCATCTCGGTGATGATCAGGCCGGCCCCGCCCTTGGCGCGCTCGGCGTAGTGCACAAGGTGCCAATCGGTCGGCATGCCGTCTTGGGCGCGGTACTGCGCCATCGGCGAGACCACGACGCGGTTGGCGAGGCAAAGGGCACGCAATCGGAACGGCGTGAACATCGGCGGGCGCGCTGCGCTCGGCGGCTCGCCCGTTGCCTGCTCCTCGAACCACGCCTCGGCGCCCTCGAGCCAGCTCCGGTCCCGAACACGGAGATTCTCGTGGGAAATGCGCTGCGAGCGCGTCAGCAAGGCGTAATTGAACTGGACCGGGTCGAGATGCAGATAGCGCTCCACCTGCTCGAACCACTCGGTCGAATTGCGCGCCGCACTCTGCAGCCGCAACACTTCCGTGCGGCGCTCGTTCTCGTAGCGGCGAACCGCGGCCTCGAGCGTCGGCTCGCTCGCCACGAAACGCGCCAGCGCGATCGCGCTCTCGAGCGCCAGCTTGGTGCCGGAGCCGACCGAAAAATGTGCGGTGGCGGCGGCATCGCCGATCAACACGACGCGCCCCGCCGACCACTTCTCGCACAGCACGCGATGGAAGTTGAGCCACGCGGAGCCGCGCACGTGATGCTGATTCACCCTAAGGCGGTTGCCGCCGAGGTTGCGCGCAAACACGCGCTCGCAGGTTGCGAGCATTTGCTCTTGCCGCATCGCCGCGAAGCCGAACCGCTCCCATGTTTCCTGCGCGCACTCGACGATGAAGGTCGCAGTCGTGGCGTCGAACTGGTAGGCGTGCGCCCAGATCCAGCCGTGTGCGGTCTCCTCGAAGATGAAGGTGAATGCGTCGTCGAATTTCTGGGTCGTGCCGAGCCAGATGTACTTGCAGGCGCGCACGTCGACCTCGGGCCTGAACACGTCGGCCAGGGACGCGCGCACCTTGGAGTTGGCGCCGTCCGCTGCCAGGATCAGATCGTAGTCGTGGTAGGCCCCGGGGCCGTCGAACTCGGTCTCGAACGCGAGGCTGACGCCGAGTGCGCGCGCCCTGTCCTGCAGGATGTTGAGCAGCCGCTTGCGGCCGATCCCGGAGAAGCCATGGCCCGAGGAGCGGGTTACCGTGCCGCGGTAGTGGACGGCGATATCGTCCCAGTACACGAAGGCTCGACGAACCTCGGCCGCGCTGACCGGATCTTCGGCCGCGAGATTGGCAAGCGTCTCATCAGACAGTACGACGCCCCAGCCGAAGGTGTCGTAGGGCCGATTGCGCTCGACCACGAGCACTTCGTTCGCCGGGTCGCGCCTCTTCATGGCGATGGCGAAGTACAGCCCGGCCGGCCCTCCGCCCAGACACGCCACGCGCATGCGTTGCCTCCAGCGCCAGAGCCCACAAGCGTGCCCGCGCGGGGCGGCCGTTTCAACCATGAAATTTGCCGAGGCTGGGTTGCGGGAAGCCCCGTTTGCTTGACCGCCGGCGGTCGGTTTGCTTCCCTTCCTCCGCGAGAAGCCCTCCCGAGCAACCCTATAGAGACCCGAGAGACGCCATGCCGATCATCAACCGTGTCGCCGCCATGCACGAGGAGGTCAGCGCCTGGCGCCGCGACCTGCACGCCAACCCGGAGATACTCTATGAGGTGCACCGCACGGCCGCGCTCGTCAGCCAGAAGCTCACCGAGTTCGGCTGTGACGAGGTCGTACCGGGCATCGGCAAGACCGGAGTGGTCGGGGTCATCAGGGGCCGCAAGAGCACGTCGGGGAAGGTGATCGGCTTGCGCGCCGACATGGACGCGCTGCCCATGACCGAGACGACGGGCCTGCCCTACGCCTCGCGCACGCCCGGGCGCATGCACGCCTGCGGCCACGACGGGCATACCGCGATGCTGCTCGGTGCCGCCAAGTACCTGTGCGAGACGCGTAATTTCGACGGCACGGCGATCGTCATCTTCCAGCCGGCCGAGGAGGGTGGCGCCGGCGGCAAGGCGATGGTCGACGACGGCCTGATGGATAGATGGGGCATCGAGGAGGTGTACGGCATGCACAACATGCCGGGGATCCCCGTCGGCCAATTCGCGATCCGCCCCGGCCCACTGCTGGCCGCCAGCGACCGCATCCGCATCGAGGTGACCGCCAAGGGCGGCCATGCCGCGCGCCCGCACGAGTGCGTCGATGCCGTCCTCGTCGGCTCACAGATCGTCGTCGCCATGCACTCGGTCATCTCGCGCAACATCGATCCGCTGCAGTCGGGTGTCATCTCGCTGTGCATGTTCCACGCCGGCGAAGCGGTGAACGTGATACCGGAGACCGCAACCCTCTCCGGCACGGCCCGATCGCTCACCCCGGCGGTGCGCGACATCATCGAACGGCGCGTCACCGAGGTCGCCGAGGCGACGGCGCGGATGCACGGCGCCACCGCCAAGGTCACCTACGAACGCTGCTATCCGGTCACCCGCAACCATGCGACGCAAACGGCGTTTGCGGCCAAGGTGGCGAGCGAGGTCGCCGGAGCGGACAAGGTCGACACCGACACTCCGCCGCTGATGGGCGGCGAGGATTTCTCGTTCATGCTCGAGGCCCGCCCCGGCGCTTTCATTTTCGTCGGCAACGGCAAGAGCGCCGGCGTGCACCACCCGAAGTACGATTTCAACGATGCGGCGGCACCCGCGGGCATCTCGTTCTGGGCGCGCCTCGTCGAGTCGGCAATGCCGACCTGAGCGCTGCCGCGGAGCAAGCGGGGTTGTAATCGGCTAGGCGGCGGCCGGCGGCGTGTCGTGTTGTGCCTCGGCCGCGAGTTGGCGCAGTCGGTATACGGCCGTATGCATCACGCTGGCGATCGGCAGCGTGCCGTTGGCGATGATCAACGCATCGAGATCGACCAGGCGGTGGCCCTTGCGCTCGTAGTTGTCAGCGACCCTGGCGCGCACCTCAAGTTCATCCCCGACGTGCGCGAGGTGGAAGTTGGCAAGCTTGCTGCCAACGTGAATCCAGGGCGGCAATACCACGTTGTCGCGCAGCGCATGATTGCACAGGCGCAACAGGAAACCCGGATGCACGATGCCCTCGCGTGCATAAAGCGGGTCGCTTTCCCGGATGCCCTCAAGATGCGCGGCGTGGCGATCGCCCGTAAGCGCCAGTGGCGCGACACCGAGCCAGGTGCCGCGCGCCAGGCTTGCCTCGTCCGCCGCCGGCCGATCCGCGCTCGCCGGCGGGCGGCGCTGCTGGTAGCGGTCAGGTGAAGGAGGGCTGACAGAGGCCGGAAGGCGCGCCTCTCCCGTTGCGCAGAGAACATCCTGCGAGGAGACGCTGAGGCTGAGACCGCCGTCG
>JBPYEF010000426.1:0-8762 GCA_051985875.1 Hyphomicrobiaceae bacterium | reverse complement strand
GAATACACGGTAACCCGTGATGAAGAAAAATTGCGTACTCAGAGGCGAATTGATGACGTCGGGGATCTCAAGAGGCAACCCCTGCGGTCCCCAAATCGTGCGCGTCAGGTCTTCGATGATCAACGCCAGACCGAAAGTGAGCAGGAGGCTGTAAAGAGGTTCGGACCGCTTGTAGAGGGGTCTGACCAGCAGGCGCTCGACAAGCAGACCGATGCCACCGGCAAGGATCGGCGCGACCACCAGCGCCCCCCAGAACCCGAGGTAGGGACTGAGCGTAAAGGCGAGATAGGCACCGATGACCAAGAACCCGCCATGTGCCATGTTTATTACGGAATTCAGGCTAAGGATCAAAGCGAGCCCAAGCGCCATCAGGGCATAGAACACGCCTTGGATCAAACCATTGAAGGCGTTGAAGAGAAGGAGCTCCATCGAATTGCTTCGCGCGCCGCGGTAGGCTAGCGGCGCCGCCCTTTCAGGTGAATGACCCGCGCGCCGCCAGTTGCACGCAACGACGCGGCCTCAAGCCTGGTCATCGAGCTTGCAGCCGGTTTCCTTCTCCGGAAGCGCGATCTTGTCGCCGGCGACAATATCCGAAACCTTGAACAGATTCGGGTAGGTGCCGTCCTGGATGATCTCACCCGGGAATTCGCTCGACATCAATTGATGATCGCCCGGGCGAAAATAGACACGGTTGGGCTGCAGCTTGATCTCGCTCGGTAACTCGAGACCCTCCAATGCCCTTGCCACCTTGGGCGATTCGGTCGATTGCGCCTTGGCGACGCCCAGCGCGATGGCATGCAACCCCGCATAACCGAACCAGGTTCGCGCGCTTGGAAAGGTCTTGTCGTTGTAGGTGTTATGATACTTGTCGACCCACTCCTTCACGTGCGGCGTGTTCGGCTGATTCCACCACCATTCCAGCGTCCACCAGCCGACCTTGGCTTCCTTGGGCAGGGCTGCGAGCACCTCGAGCTCACTAAGTCCGCCGCCAATTGGAAACTGCTTCATCAACCCGAACTGTGCGGCCTGCTTCATAGAATTGACCAGATCCTGGCCGTCGCACAGATTGATCAGCACATTCGGCTTGGATTGCTGCGCCTTGATCAAATAGGACGTGAAATCCGTGGCGCCGAGCGGCGCCAATGAATTACCGAGTACGGTACCGCCCATACCCTTGAGAAGCTTCGCATAGGCCTCCTGCAGCGTATGGCCGAATGCATAGTCGGGGGTGATAAAATACCAGTTGCCGCCGAACTTCTTGTACAGCGTGCCGGCGAGCCCAGCCGCAAGCATGTATGTCGTCGTGCAGATCCGGAATGTGGTCCAATGGCATTGGCTGCCGGTTACCGGATCCGTGTGCCCTCCGGTAACCATGTACAGCACCTTCTTTTCGTGCGCCACCTGATTGACCGACAAAGCCGTCGCCGACGAGACGGCGCCCATCAGGAACGCGCAACCCTCTTGGTCGATCAGTTTGTGTGCTTTTTGCGCGGCTAGACCCGCATTGGCGCTGTCGTCCTCGATGACCAGCTCAACCTTGCGCCCGAGCATGCCGCCCTTGGCGTTGATCTCAGCGAGGGCCATCTTCGCACCCTTGACTTCGCTATCACCCTCCGCCGCATAGGTCCCGGTCAGCGGATCATGCATGCCGATCTTGATGGGTGATTCACCCTGCGCGAAGGTCAGGGTAGCTGGCGCGCTCAACGTCCAGGCGCCGACGGCGGCCCCCGTCTGCATCAGTTGACGGCGGGTAAGTCGGGATTGCATTCGGGTCTCCTCCCATTTTTTCTGAGTTTTGCTGGCGCCCCGCGGCCGGCTCTGAACGATCGCAACGGACGATAGCAATGCGCAGCCGGCTGGACCTTTTCCCGGATCATTGATTGAAGTTAAAACCGCACTGCAAAATGTTCCGGCGTTTACGCGTGGTGCCGGCAAGCGTCGCAAAGGGTCAGTATGGCGAAAATCGAAGGAAAGTGGCTTCGTGCCTGCCGCAACCGGCCGAGTAAAAAATGCGCACAGCAACCCGCGTCTTTCTAGGGCGGCCGACCGGACACGCGGGCAACCTCGAAAACACGGCAATGGCGATCCGTCGACCGGCAACCGATCAGTCTTGGGACGACAAAGCTGGCACGGGTCGCGAGCACACAACGGGTGCGGGCTCGATCATCCCTGCCCGCCTCCTGCTGCGGCATGGGCACGCAGCTCGTCGATCAGAACCCGATGGTTCTCGGAATAGTCGACCGGCACCGAGACGAGGTGAACGCCGCCAGCCGCGAATGCCGACTCGAGCGTCGGCGCGAGACGATCGGTGCTCTGCACCCGACTACCTTTTACGTGGTGCGCCGCGGCGAAAGCGACGAAGTCGGGGTTGCCGAACGTCATACCGAAATCGGGAAACCCATCCGCTGCCTGCTTCCAGCGGATCATACCGAAGGCGTTGTCTTCCAGGATCAGAATGACGAGGTTGAGCCCAAGGCGCGATGCAGTTTCCACCTCCTGCGCGTTCATCATGAAGCCGCCGTCGCCGCACACGGCGAGGACGCGGCGATCCGGGTGCAGCATGGCGGCCATGATGGCCGATGGTAGACCGGCTCCCATCGTCGCGAGCGCATTGTCGAGCAGCAAGGTGTTGGCGATGCGTGTACGGTAGTTGCGGGCGAACCAGATCTTGTACATGCCGTTGTCGAGACAGACGATGCCCTCCTCGGGCATCACCTGCCGCACGTCGCGCACAATGCGTTGTGGCGTCACTGGATAGCGGCCTTCTTCCGACCGCCTGGTAATGCGTGTCAGAATTTCCGCGCGCAAGGCCAACAGCGCTCCAGCGTTGGGAAGCCTGCCCTCGAGACGCTGGGCAAGCAACGTGAGGCTGGGGCCGACGTCGCCGATGAGCTCCGCATGGGGAAAGTAAACCTCCTCGACGGTCGCGGGAAGGTACCCGACGTGCAACACTGTCGGTCCCCTGGGTCCCATCAAGAACGGGGGCTTCTCGACCGTGTCATGACCGATGGCGATGATCAGATCGGCCCGATCGATCGCGTCGTGGACATAGTCGCGCTCCGATAAGGCGGCGGTACCCATGTAAAGCCCGGACCCACCGGAGACCGAACCCTTACCCATTTGCGTATTGAAAAACGGGATTTGTAGGCGGTGCATAAAATCGGATAGTGCCTGCGTCAGGCGCGGACGACTCGCCGCAGCACCAAGCATGATGAGGGGTCGCTCGGCCTTGAGGATGAGGGAGGCCGCGCGATCGAGCGCCGCCGGCTGAGCGAGGGGCCAATCGATGGGGTGGGGCGGGACCAGCGGTATGCCCGTAGCCGGCTCTGCCGCGACATCCTCGGGCAACTCAAGGTGAACCGGACCCGGCCGTTCCTGCTGCGCTACTCGGAATGCCTCGCGCACCAAGGTGGGGATCGTCGCAGCGCCGACGATCTGGTGCGCCATCTTGGTCAGCGGCGTCATGGTCGCTACCGTGTCAACCACCTGAAACCGCGCTTGCTTCCGGCTAAGGATGCCCTTCTGCCCGGTGATCATGACCATGGGCATGCCACCGAGCAGGGCATAAGCGGCACCGGTCGTGAGGTTGAGGGCGCCGGGCCCCAGCGTCGTCATGCACACCCCGGGCCTGCCGGTGAGCCGACCGTGGGTCGCTGCCATGAACGCGGCCGCCTGCTCATGGCGCACCACCACCAGCTCGATCGCAGAGCGGCGAAGCGCCTCGACCATGGCGAGGTTCTCCTCCCCGGGCAACCCGAAGATCCGTATCACCCCCTCGTTCTCCAGGGCGGAAACCAGCAGTTCGGCGCCATTCATTCGCTAACTTCCATCGATTGGAGCTCCGCACACTGGGCGGTCGCCGATGCGACCAGCTGCCCGCTGACCAGGTCTACTGCACACCTCTGCCCTGAGGGGCTACTCGTTATCAGTTCCGCCCCCTAGTCGGTGCTGCCTCCTCTGTCGGGGGAAACGCCTTCGGTTCGCATTTCGTCGCAGCGAGATCGGTGCTTGAATGGCGCGGGAGACGGGCGATCGGCAATGACTAGCGGGCACATACTTGCGGCAGACTTCTTCGCGCGGCCAACCGCGCTCGTAGCCCGCGAACTTCTTGGCAAGACATTGGTGCGGCGCGAGGGCCGCATGCGGCGCTGCTCAATGATCACCGAAACCGAGGCCTACCTGGGCCCTCACGATCTCGCCTGCCATTCTTCGCGCGGGCGCACGGCACGTACCGAGGTGATGTTCGGGCCCGCCGGCAGGTTCTACGTCTACCTAATCTACGGACTGCACTGGATGTTGAACATCGTCACGGGCGGTGACGGAAAGGGCGCGGCCGTACTCATTCGCGGGGTCGCGTGCGCCAGTGGCCCAGCCCGGCTCACGGCCGCACTGAACATCGACGGCTCGTTCACTGGGCTGCGAGCTGGTCGGGCCACGGGGCTATGGTTCGAAGACACGGGCATGGACTTGCACAACCGGAAGGTCTTGCGCACGCCACGCATCGGCGTCGAATACGCAGGCCCGATTTGGGCACAGAAGAAGCTGCGTTACGTCGTCATTGGCGAAAATTCACTTAGCGGCCGGACGTGACGGTTGCGCGGCGCGCGAACACGCTGCCCTCTACCAAGACGCGCGGCGGCCGGGATCATGACAGCGGAGGGATGAACAGGCATAGTAAATGCATCCTTCCGGTGGCGCCCTGCCTCATGCAGGCATGCATCTGGTTGTCCTTGGACTCGCGACGTGGAAATTCGTTGGGGACAATGACGCTGCCATACTTTGTGGTCACCATCATTGCCGGCGAAGCGCTCGCGTCTACCGCGGGCAGCGTTCGCACGCTGAGCACTGGTGCGCAATCCATGCCGTGGCAACACTCCAGGGGGTACCAGTCGTGCGCCGCAACCTCTCCGGCAAACGTGGTGGCGAGTCGCAGGGCTGCCGCCGCAAAGCTTCCCGCTCTCATGCGGCGCTAACGATGTGGCGAGCCCGCCGGTTCCAGTCTTCGCGGCGGCGCGCTCGCTGGGGTGCGGACCCAAACCCGCTGTGCGGCCGCGGCGGCGCACGATGCACGATTACTGCCAACCACTGCCCTGTAACCTGCATTCGTCCCTTCGAGCCGGCCACAACCGAGGGGAATGCCCACGGTACGCGCCGACCGCGCGGGCGTACTCGGCCCACGGGACGCCCTGAGCGGCCGCATTCCGAGGCCCGCCGGACGGCGCGCGTCTGTGGCTGCATTGACTCAGTTGCCCGCGGACCGCTTCGGCCGGCCGAGGAGACCATTGCGTCGCGACGAGCGCTGTGGTCCTCTGGTAGCATGTGCCCTCAACCCGAGGCGACCATCCCATGAAACACGCCTGCATACTGGCAATCGGCCTTGCCATTCTGGCGTTGCCCACCGGCATGCGTCCGAGCGACTGTCGGGCCGAGACCTATTCGGGTGAGCCCGGCCACGCCAAGGTCCGCCACTACAAGCGTCCATTGGAGGTGACCATCTACGGCCGGCGCCGTATCGGCGGCTATTCGTATGGCCGCAGTGACGTCGTCAATACGTACGGAAGGACTCCGCCGCCGTATGAGCATATCAGACAGACGCCCGGGGGACCGTTCGACTCGGGCTTCTTCTTTGATTCCGGGATAGGGCTGCACGGCGGGAACTCTCCGTATCAGCATTGACAACGGCGGGCTGCAAAACGGCCTCCTGGCGCGATCCGCTCGCTCGGCCAATCCGCGGATCAGGCGCTCGCAAACAGCCGAGATGAAACACCGTGGCAGTCCAACTGGGGCCTCATACCTCGGTTGGGCACCGCCATGGTTTCGCGGGGCGGTCGGCTGCGGGTACCAACGATCAGGCCGACGTTGCGCAGCCGCGTCCCCTCAGCGGCGTAAGCGGTGAAGGGGCGCCGTGACGTTGGATAGCTTGCCCAAGCTGCTACCGACCGGCCGCCGAACATGCATGTTAGATCGAAAGCCGCGATACACCCGCCGACGGGAACGGCCCCGCCTTCCTGAGGAAAGGCGGGGCCGCGAGACGGACCTACGCGGACCCGGTCCTCGGGCGAAGAAGTACCGGGCCCCATGGTGTCGGAGCTTTGCTCCGTGCAGCTGACACTACGCTGATTCGTCAGGGACCAGTTGCGTAGACACCGGCGCACGGCCAATCGCGGCGCCAGTCGCGGCGCATGGCCAGCTCCGCACAGCGCATAGGCGCTGCCGCCGATGACGCAACCGCTCCGGGCGCCTGCATTAGCTACTTGAGCGGCCCCCCGCGCGACCGCACGGGGAACGGCGATTGCCGCGCTTCGCTGGCGCCCACCCCAACCGCGCAATGGCACCGCCCCCCCATGCGTTCGGCAACCACTTCGACGACCTTGCATGCGGCGTAACGCACCACCTGGGCCTGCCCGTTGCGCCGGTCGCGCTCAGCTTCCGCTTCGCCTTGCGTTCCGTGCCGTGACACCAGCGTGATGGCGGCGGTGGCCGGATATTGAATGACGATCCAAGTATCCAGGGGGAGCTGCGGGAGTGCGTGCATAAGTGGCTTCCTCCACGGCGTTCTTGTCGACTTTGTCGGCGCAACGTGTGGTGGATCCGCCCGTTCCGGGCGTCGCAATCACAGAGTGTTGCGCTGTGTTACAGACGTGACCCGTTGCGCGCCGCACAGTTGGTCGCCCGGACCCGCGGCCCCGCTCCCTGAGCTCTGTCGGCCCACGCTCAGTGGGCAGGCAGATCACCGTCGTGGATCCGGCAGCCAACATTCCCTGCGTGCGGCGCAGGCCTGTGGGCCAAACCGCACTTGGCCGTGGTGCGACGAGTTCCGAAAAAGTCGTCGCGGCTTCGCGTTTTTTTGGCCGGGCAAGCGGTGGAAAGCCGTTCCCGATCGCGGCGTTAGGCTCAGTCGGCCCGCCGCGGCGAGAGAACGCAGTACTCTGATGATACTCACGCTAGGCGGCCGCGCCCAGGCGGCAGGATCGCGAACGCCGCTTGATCCCCCAGCGGTTTGCCTTGCCACAGGCGGCGCGATGCGGCGCCACACGGCGAAGGCACGCCTTCCGCGGCGGGGACTGGGATCAATTGGCGAACGCGCCGTCACGGCAGGGTAGAGCGATCCGCGCAAATGCGTGCATTGTCGGTGAGCGCCGGTGCTCCTGCAATTCGCTGCAGCGTCAACGGGTCGGTCCTCCTGCTGTTTTCACGGTCGCCTTTCCGTTCTAATAGAAAGCGCGAGCCTTCTAGAAAGCGGCGCTCGCTCGATCCGCACCGGCACCGGAGGCAAATTGGATCCGGAATTGGCGCAAGCTTTGTCACTGATGGTTGATCAATCCACCGAACGCTCAAGCCGTTCGCCTGAACGCCTGCAGGCGTGCTCGCCAAGCCTTGCCGAGCGCCTCGGCAATTTGAAAGTGGCCATCTCGGCCGACAGTCAAAAACGCTGTGCCGACCGGGTGACGCGTCGGGAACGCCGGCGACCCTCGCCAACGATTTTCTCCCCGGTGCGTTGTCTACGACGCACGTTGGCAGATTAGGAGGTAGCGGCTGCAGGCCGCGGAACCGCTAGGAGTGATGGGCGTGCAACAAACTCTCGAATGGATCAAGACGTGGACGGTCGTGTGGGTGCTCGGCGCACTTTTGCTCGCATTCCTCGTTGGTCTCGTACTGCGGTGGCTAGTCACGAGGTCGAAGATTCACCCCTCGCATGCGCTGCGCTTAATCGACAGTGTTGCTGTCGTTTTTGGTGGCGCGGTGGGCTCGGTCGTCATCTTACTGCTGCTGATCATATTGTGGCCGGCGGCAGGTAATTGGATGATCAACACGTTTTTGTCGGAGACCCTGATCTGGCAAACGGAGTTTCAACAGTGGCTCACGCACATGATAGAGGATCCAACGACGTCCTCGGCAATCGGCTTGTTGGTGCAGCGCATCCAGTTCGGCAGTGCATTTCTCGGATTCCTCAGCGGTTGGGCCGCCAAGTGGTTGCTGGAGAAAGTGATGGGCAAGGCCTTTCACACGAAGGCTCGGGCCGCACTGGCCGGGTGAGCCCGCTCGGTTGCGGCACGGTGTAACCCCAGCACGGGTGGGAAGGGGCAAGTTGCGGACCTCGGATAGGGCCCGAGCCGCGAAACCCGACCGGCCTTGCCCGGCTTGTTCTGCGGGAAGCAGACCGGAAGCGAGCCATCGCCTGTTCCGTAACCGTCGCCTTGCGCGCGGCCAAAGCCGTGCGTGCCAAGGCTGCCGCCGGAGGCGCAGGTGTTGTCGACAATCGTTGTCGCGACGCAGGCACGCGGGGGCAGTAGCAGAATGCGAAGAAGAGAGGCGGCCGCCGCTGCGCGCTAGCAATCGCAGGCGTGGCTCTACCTACGGCTGACGCCCTCGGCCGAGGACCAGCCGAACGGCGGCAGCGCCCAGGCGCTATCCCCACGCGCTTCCGGCGATTTGCACGTGGGGAACTGGGCTTGGAACCCCTTCGACCGAGGCGGCCCGCCTGCTATGCTGCCTTGGGGTGCGAAACTCGAGGCTGCGGATGGAACCCAATACCTGCGACATATTGTGCTACGAGCCACGTGGAAATGATTTTGCACTGGTGCGGATCGCCGCAGACGGCACGCGTTCGGAACTGATATTGACGCCGATGAACGTCGTGCATCTCGGGCTGCTGGCCCCGGACTTTTCGCGGCGGCTGCTCGCAAGCAAGGTCGGAAAGCGTTCGGGGACGGTCGCGGTATCCTTCAAACAGCGGCTGATCGGCATGAGGTTGCGCTACT
>JBPYEF010000425.1:0-4813 GCA_051985875.1 Hyphomicrobiaceae bacterium | reverse complement strand
CCATGCGCAACTTGGCTTCGCTCAAGGTCAGTCCTCGTATATGCGCGTTCAAGTAGTTGGCGGCTTCCGCGAGGTTGGACGGGGGCAGCCCGGCCGGCAGGTCGATGACCCGGTTCTCGACGCTCTGATCGTCGCCGACGAGCACGACCAGGGCCTTGCCCGGGTCGAGGGCCACGAACTCTACATGCTTGAGCCTGCTTACCTGCTTGTCGGCGAGCACCACGCCGGCGCAATGCGACAGCCCGGAAATCATCTCGCTCGCGTCCGCGAGCACCTGCTCGACGGACTTCGCCCGCTTGACGCCGATTTCGGCCTCGATGTGCCGGCGCTCCTCGTCGGTCAGGTTGCCGACCTCGAGCAATCCGTCGACGAACAACCGCAGGCCGGCCTCGGTCGGCAATCGGCCCGCCGAGGTGTGCGGGGCAAAAATGTAGCCGAGGTGCTCCAGATCCGACATGACGTTGCGGATCGAGGCCGGCGACAGGTTCATGGGCAGATGCCGTGCCAGATTGCGCGAGCCCACGGGCTCGCCGGTGGCGAGATATGTCTCGACGATTTGCCGAAAGATGGTGCGCGAGCGCTCGTTGAGTTTCTGCAGTTCGGTGCGGCTGACCGGCGCCGGCCGGGCAAGAGGCTTTTCCGTGAACATCGGTAAAATCTAAGTGCGCCGGGGGGTGCGGTCAAATCGCCTACGGCAGCGCCGCCTTGGGTCACCGGTAGTGTGCAGCGCCGCAGAAGGCGCCGTGTCCGATCGCTATCGCGCTTCCCTGGCGCGCGATCCTGCTCTAGGGTCGGGGCGCATTTCCGCGGCCGACAAGACAATCGCACATGCGTCCATCCAAGCGCAGGCCCGACGAACTTCGCCGCGTTAGCATCGAGCGCGCGGTGTCGCTGCACGCCGAGGGCTCCTGCCTGATCAAGTTCGGCAACACGCACGTGCACTGCACGGCCAGTCTGGAGGAGCGCCTGCCACCGTGGCTCAAGGGCCAGGGGCGCGGCTGGGTGACGGCGGAGTACGGGATGCTGCCGCGTGCTACGACGACGCGCACGCGCCGCGAGGCGAGCGTCGGCCATCCCTCCGGCCGCACGCAGGAGATCCAGCGTCTGATCGGCCGCTCGCTGCGCGCCGTCGTCGACCTGCCCAAGCTCGGCGAGCGCCAGATCTCCGTCGATTGCGACGTGATCCAGGCCGACGGCGGCACGCGCACCGCCTCGATCACTGGAGCGTGGGTGGCACTGCACGACTGTCTCAAATGGATGCAGATGCGCGACATGATCAAGGAGGGCGCGCTGCGCGACCATGTCGCCGCCGTTTCCTGCGGCATCTATCGCGGCAACCCCGTGCTCGACCTCGACTACGCCGAGGATTCGAGCGCCGACGCCGACGCCAATTTCGTGATGACCGGATCGGGCGGCATTGTCGAGGTGCAGGGCACCGCCGAGACTGCACCTTTCAGCCAGGAGAGCTTCGACCAGCTGATGATGCTCGCGCGCAAGGGGATCACCGAGCTCATCTCGCTGCAGAAGCTGACGGTGGCATGACCCGGGCGGCGCGCGCGCCAATGCGCCCGGCGGGCGTTCTCGAAACCGTGCTCTACGCACGCGACCTGAGCGCCGCGGAGGCCTTCTATGGGGACGTCCTCGGCCTTGAGCCCTATGCCAAGCAGGCCAAGCGGCACCTGTTTTATCGCTGCGGCGACCAGATGCTGCTGATCTTCAACCCGGCGGTGACCAGACGGCCGCCGGCGCCCGGCGCGCTGCCGGTGCCGGCGCACGGCATGCAGGGCCAGGGGCACGTGTGCTTTCGCGCGACCGGGCGGGAGATCGCCGTCTGGCGGGCGCGGCTCGCCGCACGCGGCGTTGCCATTGAAGCCGATTTCGCCTGGCCCAACGGCGGGCGTTCGCTGTACTTCCGCGACCCGGCGGGCAACAGCGTCGAGTTTGCCGAACCTGCGATATGGGGCCTGCCGTGACGCGCGCACTGCCGCAGGGGTGCCGGTTGCTGCTGGCGAGCCACAACCCAGGCAAGGTGCACGAGCTCCGCGTGCTGCTCGCGCCCCATGGCCGGCGGCTCGTCTCCGCCGGCGAGCTCGGACTGCCGGAACCCGAGGAGACCGGATCGACATTCCGCGCCAATGCGCACCTCAAGGCGGCGGCGGCGGCGCGCGCCGCCCAGCTGCCAGCGCTCGCCGACGACTCCGGGCTCGAGGTCGCGGCGCTTGCAGGCGCGCCGGGGATCCATTCCGCACGCTGGGCCGGGCGCGCTAAAGACTTTGCCGAGGCGATGGCCCGGGTGCGGCGCGAGGTAATGACGCGGGGGGGCTGGACCGCGCCCGGTCCAGGCGCCAAGTTCATCGCCGTCCTCTGCCTTGCCTGGCCCGACGGCGAGAGCGCCGCCTTTACCGGGGAGGTATGCGGGCGGCTCGTTTGGCCCCCGCGCGGGGACAAGGGCTTCGGCTACGACCCGATGTTCATCGCCGACGGTCAGACGTTGACCTTCGGCGAGATGGAGCCAGATGCCAAGCATGCAATTTCGCACCGCGCCCGCGCCTTCGAGGCCTTCTGCCGCGCCTGCCTCGAGGGTCCCTGCGCATAGCTCTCCCGGTTTCGGGGTGTATTTTCATTGGCCGTTCTGCGCGTCCAAGTGCCCCTATTGCGACTTCAACAGCCACGTCCGTCAGGGGGGGATCGATCAGGCGCGCTTTGCGCGCGCCTACTTGCGCGAGCTCGGTCACTGGGCGCAGCTGGCGCCAGGCCGCAGGGTCGAGAGCATCTTCTTCGGTGGGGGCACGCCCTCGCTGCTGCAACCGGAAACCGTGGCTGCCCTAATTGCCGCCGTTGCGCAGCACTGGCCGATTGCTGGCGACGCGGAGATCACGCTCGAGGCCAATCCCTCGAGCGTCGAAGCGGGGCGATTTCGCGGCTACCGCGGCGCCGGGGTCAATCGCATCTCGCTCGGGGTGCAATCGCTCGACGACAGCGCCCTGCGCGCGCTCGGCCGCCTGCACAACGCCGCAGAGGCGCGCGCCGCGATCGGCATCGCAGCGCGCATGTTCGAGCGCTTTTCCTTCGATCTCATCTACGCCCGACCGGGCCAGAGCGCGGACGCCTGGCGGACCGAACTCGCTGCAGCCCTCGCGCTCGCCCCCCGCCATCTGTCGCTCTACCAACTGACAATCGAGCCGGCGACCCCGTTCGCCGCCCTGCACGCGCGCGGCAAGCTCGTCCTGCCGCCGGATGACACGCAGCGGCTGTGCTATGCGCTGACGCAGGAGCTCACCGAGCGTGCAGGTCTGCCCGCCTACGAGATCTCCAATCACGCCGCCAAAGGCGAGGAGTGCCGCCACAATCTCGTCTACTGGCGCTACGGCGAGTATGCGGGCATCGGCCCTGGCGCGCACGGCCGCATCGTCGTTGCCGGACAGCGGCTCGCGACCAGCACCGAGCACCACCCCGAGCAGTGGGCCGCACGCGTCGCCGCGACAGGGCATGGCCTGATCGCAGCGAGTCCCCTTGCCCCCGAGCAGCAGGCGGACGAGGCGCTGCTGATGGGACTGCGCCTGGCCGAAGGGATCGACCTGGGTCGCCTCGCCGCCGTCAGTGGCCTGCGACCGGCCGCACGGGCGCTTGCTGCACTCACCGCGCGTGGGCTGATCGAGCCGTATGGGAGGCTCGCCATCCGCGCCACCGCGCAGGGGCGCCCGGTGCTCAACGCGATCATCCTCGAGCTCGCTTCGGCGCTCGAGCCCGCCGAAGCCGTCAGTTGAATTTGACCAGGCCCGACAAATCGGAAGTCGCCGCCGGCGCCAGCGCCAGGCTTTGCGGAGGGTCGATGATGCCGGCCCCGAATTGCTGCACCTCGAGAATGGCGAGGGCGCGCTCCGTCGTGCCGTTCGCCAGCAAGCGAAACGCACCGTCGACGCCGGTGAACCCGCGCGTCTGCGTCAAGTCGGCGGCGCTGTAGCGCCGGCCCTCGGGCCCATTTGCAAGGGCGACCGCAAGTGACACCGCATCGAAGGCGAGGCTGGCTATGCGCGGCGGCGCTTGGCCGTAGGTCTTGGCGTAGCTCTGGGCAAAGTCACTCCAGCCGCGGGGATCGGGGCCGGGATACCAGGCACCAACCAACTTCTCGTCGCGGCCGGCATTGGGATAGTCCATACCGCCCGTCCCGATCAGCTTCACCTTATCGGTTTCGATCTCG
This sequence comes from Hyphomicrobiaceae bacterium, assembly GCA_051985875.1. GTDB lineage: Bacteria > Pseudomonadota > Alphaproteobacteria > Rhizobiales > Hyphomicrobiaceae > AWTP1-13. The sequence goes on along the minus strand of JBPYEF010000425.1, from coordinate 612 downwards.
GCCTGGGGCAGCAGGCGGGCGATGGCCTCAAGGTTCTCTTGCCCGCCGGGGAGGAACAGAGCGTCGATGGGCGCCCCGCCCTGCTCGGCGGTGCGGATCGCCGCGCTGATGGTGCGCATCGGTTCGAGCACACCGTTGGCGGAGGGGGGATACTGCTCGAGCGCGATGATGCTGCCGCCGACACGCGACACCTCCTGGCGGAAGCTCGCGGCCGCCAGTTTGCCAAGCGCATCGTCGGCGATCAGCGCCGCAAAGCGCCGCTTGCCCCGCTGCGCGGCGAAGGCAACGATGCGCGCCACCTCGGGCTCGACCTGGAAGCCGAGGAGGTAGACGCCGTTGCCCGCCACGCGCCGGTCATTGGAGAAGGCGATCACGGGTACGTTGGCCTGGCGGGCGAGCGGCGCGACCGCGGTGACGGATTTCGCAAACAGCGGTCCCAAGATCAGCCTGGCGCCCTCTTTGATCGCTTCTTCAGCCGCCGCCCGCGCCCCTTCCGGAGTGCCGCGGTCGTCCTTGATGACCAGCTGCACGCTGGGATTGTCCCGGTCGAACAGAGCGAGCTCGGCGGCCTGCTTGAGGCTCTTGCCGATCAACCCCGGGTGTCCCTGAGCG
>JBPYEF010000424.1:0-4229 GCA_051985875.1 Hyphomicrobiaceae bacterium | reverse complement strand
TCGTATCTACAGTTTAACGAAGGTTGGCCGGCAAATTCTTGGGAAGTGACGGAACCATCTACCGGCTATCAAGCGCAATACATTCGTGTCTTGGCCAAATACGTGCGTTGACGGCACCTGGCCCCATCTAGTGCTCTCGGGGCGGCGAGGCTGAACGGGCGCAGCTGTGGCATGCCCGGCATTCCGCGCCCGAATCCCCGCAAGGTGTCCGCGAGGGCGCGGCAATGCAAGGGCTGGCCGCGCGGTGACCGCCGATCACGCGGGGCCATCGGGGGAGTACATGGTGATGCCACGCCGGCTGAGGCGATGCAGCGCATCGTGCAGCCCCCTGGCATCGAGGACGATGGCTTTTCCCTTCCCCACGGCTCCCTTCACCATGACCCCCTCGGCGACGAGGTGGGGCTCCATCCTGTTGCACTGACGCAGCCGGGTGCCCTCCGGGCTGTGCACGCGCGCATGGAGCGAAAGCTCCTTGCCTTCGGGGGTGAGGACGCGGAAGAGCTTCCTCCCCGGCTTGTAGACCGGGTGTGGGAAGTCCGCGATCTCGTCCTCGATGGTATGAAAGCTGGTCAGGTATTCCAGCGAGACACCGAGGAGAAGGATCTTCCCCCGGATATCCGCCATTTTCCGATAGGGCGAGTGAGGCCCGACCGGGGTTTCGTCCTTGTGGTGGTCCAGGGTCAGCTCCCGCGCACGAGGGCCTACGAACGTGGCGCTGTGGGTGGGGTGGAGGCTGCGCACCGCCCCTGGCAACCGGCGGATACGCTCGGAGATGCTTCCGAGCTGCGACTTGGCGTTGGCGGCATCGAACAGGGCACCCTCCTCGACCGCTCCTGCGTCGACAGTCCAGAACGTCGGTGCTCCCAGGGTGCCGCCAGAGCCCACCGCCTCCTGCAAGGCCTTCACGACCGCGTCCACGCCCCCTTCCACGAATCCCAATCGCGAGAGCGAGGAGTGGACGATCAGGGTGTCACCCGGCTTGATGCCGAGACGGCTCAGCGCGGCGACCACGGCCGCCTGATCGAGGACTTGGCCCTGGTGGCGCTGCATGCGGTTGCGCAGGTCTCGCAGTCCCTTGAGCGACGCACGCACCATCCGCCGCATCGATCGGGGCGCCAGGTTCTTCAGGGCCTCCTGCAAGCTATCGAGGCTCATGAGAAATCATCCGCTGTGAAAATTGGGGCTGAGATGACAGGGCAACTCGCTCGTTATCCACCCAGGACATCGAAGGGGGCAGGACTCAAGCGACCAAGCCGCTCTTGCGGTATTGCGAGATCGTCAGGTGCAGCCCTTCCTGGAGGCCGACCTTGGGCCGGAAGCCGAGGCGCGAGCGGATCTTGTCAGCCGAGAAGCGCCGGCGATTGGCGAGCACGGCCAGCTTGCGAACCGCGTGCGTGGCGAGCCGCAGGGCGACGCCCGGCACGGGCACCGGGCTGGCCGCGACGTTGAGCTCCCTGGCGATCCAGGCGAACAGCTCGTTCGACGGCACCGCCTCATTGAAGATGAAGGCTTCCCCTGCGGCGCGCGGATGCTCCCCGAGGCAAGCCAGCGCTGCCGCCACGTCGCCGGCATAGACGTAGTTGCCCCACGAGCCGCCGCCGACGGTGCGCGGAATGAATCCGGAGCGGGCGATGCGGATGTGGGACATCAGATTGGGCTTGGTGCCGACATAGGCCCCGCCGAGCACGACCGGCACCTGCAGGACGCTCCAGGGCAGCCGCGCCGGGTCCTCAGCGGTGACGAGCTCCTCCGATTCGGTCTTGGTGCGATCGTAAGGGTGGTCGATCGGCGCGTGGGGCGCGGTCTCGTCCAGGACCTCGTCCTTGAGGCCGTGCAGGCCGTAGACACAGCAGGTGCTGAGCAGAACGAATCTGCGAACGCCCGACGTTTTCGCCAGCTCCACGAGATTGCGCGTGCCCGTGACGTTGACCGCCCGCGATTCGGCCATGCTGCTGGCGTCCTTTCCGACCAGCGCGGCCAGATGGAACACCGTGTCCGCCCCTTCCACGAAGGCGCGCAGCTCCTCGGGCTTGCGGACATCGCCGCGATACACAGCGGTCCCCTGGCAGCAGGCTGGAACACGCTCGTTGGGGAGAAGAAGCACGCGCACCTGGCGCGCCGATGGTTTGAGGGCCTCTACAAGGTGGGGACCGATCATCCCCCCGGCGCCCGTAATCGCCACCACGTCCATGACTCCCAAGTAAAGACGCCAGTTCCAATGCGCTGCAAACAGGCGGGATGTGGTCAAGTTCCTACACCTATGCGCGGGGAATAGAAATGCCAGATGGCGGAGCTGTGTCGCGCGATGCCGGCCGGCTCTTGCAGCGGACCGTCGCTGGCTCGATCATTTTGGAGTGCCCCGTTTCCTCGCGGCCCGGAGATTGCTATGTACGCGCCGACGCTTGCTTATCTGTTGTTGTCCGGGCGTCGCCGAGGCTTTGCCTGAATTGCGCGGGAATAACCGGGGTATTGGAGCCAATCTATGCTGGCGCTCAGTCATTTTGCTATTGAGAGTGTTCGCGATTTCCTCAGTGTCACCTTTCCCGCCGTAAGGACGCCAGACGAGGCGCGGGACGACAAGGTCCACCTCGATGCCGCGATCGTGTTCATCATGCGCTCGATTGCGCAGGGTAACGGACGCTCTTCCTCGAAGGCGTACAAGGTGGGGACGGGCTGGATGCCTCCCTACCGGGAGACGACGGGCTACATCATCCCCACGCTCCTCGACCTGGCCGACCACCTCAATCGGCCTGCCCTGGCAACGACCGCGGAGCGGATGGGAGAATGGCTCGCGGAGGTGCAGGAGCCCGGCGGTGGCTTCATCGAGCATGACCTGCAGCAGGACACGAAGCCGGTCGTCTTCAACACCGGCCAGATCCTCCACGGCTTCAACGCGCTGATCCTGCGCCGGAGCCGGCAGGACCTGGTGGGCAACGCGCGGCGGGCGGGAGACTTCCTGGTCGCATCGGCCGACGCGACCGGGTCTTTCGTACGCAACGAGCATTTCGACATGCCGCACGCCTACAACGTCAGAAGCGCCTGGGCGCTCTTGACCCTCGGCAGGATGCTCGGCGAGAAGAAATACGAGAATGTGGCGCTCGCCAACGCCGACTGGACGGTGGCGCAGCAGACCGGCAATGGATTCTTCCTGAACAATGTCTTTCAGCCGGGCTGGAATGCCAATACCCACGGCATCGCCTACGTGCTGCAAGGCCTCCTGGAGATCTATCGCATCTCGGGCCGCGAGGGCTATCTGGCAGCCGTTCGCAGGAGCATCGATCGCATCCTCGCCATCTACGGCGAGAAGCGCTACCTGGCCTCGGAAATCGGCGAGAATTGGGAATTCGCATCGAGCCATCTGTGCCTGACCGGATGCGCGCAGCTGGCGATCGTGCTGTTCGAGCTCTACGGCATCGCCGGCGACAAGCGATACCTCGATGTCGGGGCCAGGCTGCTGGCCGACGTCGCGGCAACGCAGGACGTTACCTCGCCCGACAAGCCGCACTACGGCGGCATCAAGGGCTCACGCCCGATCTACGGCCGCTACGCTCCCCTGCAGTATCCAAACTGGGCGACAAAGTTCTTCATCGATGCCTTGCTCGCAAAGCACAGAGCCTTGAATGCCCCGTCGCCCGGGGTTCCTCTGGAGCGCCTGTCTGCCGGCTGACAGCAACGCCTTTGGGAATTGTAATTCGCGTGTTTCGCCGGGACCGAGCGCCTTCTCTCGAATCGCCAGCGACCGCTTGTACAGCGGCTCCGCGTCGGCGTAGCGGCCTTGGACTCGATAAAGCTCCGCCAGGTCGTTGAGCGAATCCGCAACATCGGGATGATCGGGACCGAGCGCCTTCTCTCGTATTGCCAACGACCGCTTGTACATTGGCTCGGCGCTGGCGTAGCGACCCTGGGCTTCATAAAGCTCTGCTAGGTTGTTCAACGCTGTCGCAACGTCTGGGTGATCGGGACCAAGTGCTTTCTCGGCTATCACCAGTGACCGCTTGTACAGCGGTTCGGCTTCGGCATAGCGACCCTGATCTTCGTAAAGATTCGCCAGATTGTTCAGCGACGCCGCAACTTCGGAGCGATCGGGACCAAGAGCTTTCTCTCGTATCGCCAATGAGCGCTTGTAAAGCGGCTCGGCGTCCGCGTAGCGGCCCTGGCCTACGTAAAGGGCGGCCAGATTGTTCAGCGATGCCGCAACATCGGGATGATCGGGACCGAGCGCTTTCTCT
>JBPYEF010000423.1:0-7399 GCA_051985875.1 Hyphomicrobiaceae bacterium | reverse complement strand
GCAGGCGGTGCCACGCATGGTCTGTGGCTGACCGTCGATCCACACCCGGTGCACGAAGTTGCGGCAACGGGCGCCGCCGCGATCGTAGTAATCGTCAGCGATGATCTCGCCGTGGCGGCCGTTATCTGGATTGCGCCAGCTCACGGGACGGCCGGGTGAACCGCGCTCCCAGGCGTCCATCTCGGCCTGTTGCGCAAGCTGGCGGTCGCGCTGATCGAGGGAGCGACCTATCTCGCTGCCGACGATACCGCCGACGACCGCTCCGGCGACCGTAGCTACCGCCTTGCCCGCCCCTCGTCCGAATTGATTGCCGATCACGCCTCCGGCGATGGCGCCGACGACCGTTCCCGTGTCCTGTTTGGTCTCGCAGGCGGCGACCGTCAGCGCCAGCGGCACGACAAAGGCCGAGATCAGCACCGGGTGTCGCATGAAGCCTCCCTTGCAACGCCTGCAGTCGTCTGCACACGCGAACGGGGCGGCGTACTCGCGCTCTGATTCCGGCAAAAATGCGGCCTGTGGCCAGATCGCTTCACGTCGCCAACGGCAGTGTAAGCCGCGCGCACAGCCCTCCATATTGCGATCGCTCTAACACCAGCTTTCCATGATAGGAGTGTGCCAGATCGGCCACAATCGAATGCCCCAGACCGGAACCGGGCTTTGTCTCGTCGAGGCGACGGCCGCGAATGATGGGGTCGGCCATCTGTTCCTGCGTCAGGCCCGGGCCGTCGTCGTCAACGCGGATCTCGAGCCAGTTGAGCGCGCCGTTGGCGGTCGGATTCGCCACCGGCACGGCGCTGAGGCTGACCTGGGAACGCGCCCACTTGGACGCGTTGTCCAGCAGGTTGCCAAGCATCTCCTCAAGATCCTGCCGCTCGCCCTGGAACCGCGCCCCGGGCGGACAATCCATGGAAAACGAGAGCTGCTTGTCGCGATAGATGCGTTCGAGCGCGCGCATAATGGATTCGCTCACCGGGCGAACCTCCGTGACCCTGCCGATCACACCGATGCGCGCGGCCATCCGCGCCCGGTCGAGGTAAAGATTGACCTGGTTAGTCATGATTTCTGTCTGCTCGGCGACCTTGCGTGCCAACGCGCTGTTGTCATCGCTGGCCTCGTTGGTCATCACCGCCAATGGCGTCTTCAGCGCGTGCGCCAGGTTGCCGACGTGGGTGCGAGCGCGCTCGACAATGTCTTGGTTGGATTTGAGCAGCGCGTTGAGCTCATGCTGCAGCGGCTCGATCTCCTGCGGCAGTTCGACATCGAGCCGGCTGGTCTCGCCGGAGCGGATGGCCGACAAGCCTTGCTCCATCTTGCGCAACGGCAGCAGCCCGAAGCGGATCTGAAACAGCGTTACCGCCAGCAGACCGACGCCGGCCAACGCCAGCGCCATCGCAAGCCGGGCTCGGAATTTCTGCAGGCTGGTTTCCACCTCGACGAGCGTGCCGGCGACGGCGACGGAGTAGCGCTGCGCCTTCTTGCCCTGTCCGAACACATAGATCGTCTCGGCCACGCGCAGCTTCTGTTCGAGCGGGCCGTCGAGATTGCCAATGCGCATCTCGCGATCATTCGGCTCGATGTTGTGCTCGCTCGGCAGGGGTATGGACAAGCCGGCCAGCGAGCGCGAGACGATGCTGCGTCCGCCCTTATCGTCGAGCGGCCGTATCTGCCAGTACCAGCCCGAGTGAGTGATCTCGAACAGCGGCTCGCCGACGTCTTTGGGCTCCCCGGGCTCCTGATCCCCGCGATCGATCGTGTCGTTGAGCAGGACCGTCAGCAGCACGCCCAGGCGCCGGTCGAAGCTGGCCTCAACCTCTTGACGGTAAAGGGAGTAGATGATGGTGCCAGCGATCGGCAGCACCAGTAGGACCCAAGCCGCAGCCGTGGCGAACAGGCGAAAGGCAAGCGAGTTAGTCTTCATCGCCCTCCTGCGAGAGGCGGTAGCCAAGTCCGCGAACCGTCTTGATCATATCCGGAGGGATCTTCTTTCGCAGCCGGCCGATGAAGACCTCGATGGTATTGGAGTCGCGGTCGAAGTCCTGCTCGTAAAGATGCTCGACCAGCTCCGTACGCGAGACGACGCGCTCGTTGTGATGCATCAGGTAGGCAAGTAGGCGATACTCGTGGGACGTCAACTTGATCGGCTGACCGTCAAGCGTCACGCGTGCAGTCTTGGTGTCGAGGCGCAGAGGACCGCATTCGATGTCGCTCTTGGCGTGACCCGAGGCGCGGCGGACCTGGGCCCGGATGCGTGCCAGCAGCTCCTCCATGTGAAAGGGCTTGGCAACGTAGTCATCGGCGCCGGCGTCGATACCCGCGACCTTGTCGCTCCAGCGGTCGCGCGCGGTAAGGATAATCACGGGCATGTTGCGCTCGGCGCGCCGCCACTGCTCGAGCACGCTGATGCCGTCCATCTTGGGCAGGCCGGTGTCGAGTATGACGACGTCGTAGGGCTCGGTCTCGCCTAGAAAATACCCCTCTTCCCCATCAAAAGCCGAATCGACCGCGTAGCCGGCATCCGTCAAGGCGGCGATCAGCTGGCGATTGAGATCGCGATCGTCTTCGACAACCAGGACCCGCAACCCCTTCCCTCCTCCGTTGCCTCCGCTACGGACGCATATTGTGCCTTGGACCATGGCAAAAGCATGTGCCTCACAGCCTCACCGTAGGGGAATTATAGTGTGGGCGCGGGCATCCACCAGCGGCGGCGGGTTGCACGGGCGGGAGCACGTGCGCTCCCCTCGGCAGCTCGCGATTGCGTCCGACTAATGTGCGCTGCACATGAGAGCGCGCGACAGCCGGCCTAGGCGCGGCATCGCCCTGGCGACCGCGCCTTGCTTATAGCGTTACTGCAGCGCAACTTACCGGGGGCGGGGGTTCTGCTCGAGCCAGGCGAGCACATCGGCAGCGTTGCGGTCTGGCGGGAACACCGGATAGAACACCTTGGCGATCTTGGCGTCGTCGATCACCAGGGCGAGGCGCTTGATCAGCGTCATGCCCGCGACCTGCATCATCGGCAAGCCGAGCGCGTTGGACAGCGCAAGTTTTTCGTCCGAGAGCAACGGAAACGGCAAGTGCAGCCGCTCGGCGGCTTCGCGCTGATAGGCGCTGTCCTGGGTCGACACCCCAAATACCGACGCCGCGCCTGCCGCGGCCATTGCCGCGTGCAGATCGCGAAAGGAGCATGCCTGGGGCGTGCAGCCCCGCGCACCCGGGATCATGTCCCAATCCGCGACCGGCGAGATCTGCCCGGGCACCCCGGTTCGCGGATAGGCAAACAGCACCACACGACCGGCGACCTTGGCGAGCGAGACCAACGCGCCGTTGGTCGCAAGAAGTGGTACGTCAGCCACCGCCATACCCGTCAAGTGGCGCGCCGCACCATCGTCGCGCGGCGCCGGGATCTTCGACCAGTCGACCTCAAGGAGGTTGGGTTGTGCGCTCGATGACATAACCTTAGCTATAGGGTCGTGGGGCCGAGCGTCAAGCTCGGTTGCGCACCGTAGGGCGCGGTGCCCGTGCCGCGTCGATTGCCGCAATCCTCAATCCGCCGATAGACGCCGCTTAAGCTTAAGGTGTCGTTGGGTTAGAGTTGTGAGCGTGAGGCGCGGCTAGCGGCACCGCGCCGCGCCACGGCTCCGCCCAGGCGGCCGGTATGCGGCGGGTATACGGGCTTGGCGGGCGGGCAGGGCAGCGCGCATGGACTAATCGTGTTGCGTGCGCATCCCTGCAGCGCCTGGGCCCGCACGCCGGCTCCCGCTTGCGAGCGTGCCCCAGGTTTGCTCGGCCCGCGCGCGCCCATTAATGTTTCAAGGTCCCGTCGACCCGAGAACCTCCCAGCGATGTTGAGGCACCTGAAGCGGGCGATGGAACGCCTCTATCGGACACCGAGCGTGCTGCTGACGCTCGCCTCCCTATTCTGGGCCGGCAATACCATTGCCGGCAGGCTTGCCGTCGGCCAGATCCCTCCGCTGATGCTCGTGTTCTTGCGCTGGGTGCTGGTGATCGGCGTGCTGTGGCCGATCTACGGGACGCGGGTGCGGAGGGAGTGGCGTGAGACGCGGCCGCGGCTGTCGCGTCTGGTGCTGACATCGCTGCTCGGATTTACGGGCTTCAATGCGCTCTACTATTTTGCCGCGCACTACACGAGCGCCATCAACCTCGGCATCCTTCAGGGGGCGATGCCGATCTTCGTCCTGCTCGGCGCCTTGGTGGCCCACGGCACGCGCACCTCCCCGGTTCAGCTCATCGGTGTGCTCGCAACCACGCTTGGGGTCATGGTGATGGCAACGCATGGCGCACCGCAATCGATTCTGCGCCTTGGCCTGAACCCCGGCGATCTGGCGATGCTCGTGGCCTGCGTGCTCTACGCGGGCTACACGGTTGCGCTCAGCGATCGACCGTCGATGTCCGGTACGACATTCTTCACGCTCCTCGGGCTGATCGCCAGCATCACGTCCCTGCCGCTCGCCGCCCTCGAGGCAGCGTGGATCGGATTTACGCCGCCGACCGTGCAGGGCCTGATGGTCACGGCATACGTCGCCGCCTTTCCTTCCTTCCTCTCCCAGCTCTTCTATCTGCGCGGCGTCGACCTAATAGGGCCGGGGCGGGCCGGCGTGTTCATTAACCTCGTGCCGGTGTTCTCCGCGGTGCTCGCGGTGCTCTTGCTCAACGAGCCGTTTGCCCCCTACCACGGCGTGGCACTGGCCCTGGTGATCGGCGGCATTTGGCTGGCGCAGCGCATGCCGGCCGAGCGCGCCTCAGGAATGCGCTGAGCGGGCAGCGAAACCGATGCGCGGCAGCATCCTTTGCCAGAATTCGGGGGGTTGCGCTCCCGACACGGCAAATTCGCCCGGCAAGACGAAGAACGGTACGCCCTCAATGCCCCTGCGCCGGCCCTCGAGTTCCAGATCGATCACCGCGGCGAGGCTTGCGTCCTGCGAGAGCGCACGGCGAGCACCCACCGCCTCCATTCCCGCTTCCGCGGCGATGTCCTCAAGCACCTGCCTCGCCCCGATGTCGCGCCCCTGTTCGAAGTAGCCCTGGAACAGTCGCTCGACGACCGCATCCTGGCGGGATTGTCGATCCGCTTCCCAGATCAGGCGGTGCGCCAGGCGGGTGTTGGGCGTGCGCAGGATGCGCTCGAACGCAAAAGCAATGGCGCATGCGCGGCCGGTTTCGGCCATGCGTGCCTCGAGCGCCGCGCTCCGCCCCGCACCTCACTTGGCCGCGCGATAAACGTCGCGGTCGATGCCCTCCGCTGGCAGCTGCGGATTAAGCTCGAAGGGGCGCCACAGCAAGCTCACCTGCGGCATGTCCGCGGCGGCCAACGCAGCCTCCAGGCGGCGCTTGCCGACGTAGCACCAGGGACACACCACGTCCGAATAGACGACGATCGACAGCGCCTCAGACATCGCGAACGCTCCTTCTTTCTGGCGTGCAGTGCAGCACCGATCTCGGCGCGCGCGGGGCCGCATTGCCGAGACTGGGCGAGACCCCTAATCTGGTCCCGCGCTCGCGCGGGAGGAATTGCCGCCTTGGTGCGCAGCAGGGCCCCGGGTAGGTAGCGGAACGGCGGCCTGGGCAGGGAGGGGGAGAAGCACATGACAAAAGCATACGCGCTCGCAGGTCTGGCGGCCGTGGCGCTTGCCGCCGTGGGCGGCCATGCCAGCGCCGAGGACCTGAAGATCGGCGTCATGACCGTTCTGTCGGGCCCGCAAGCCGTGCTCGGCGGGCAGCTGCGCGATGGGTTCAATTTAGGCGTCAAGCACGCGGGCGGCAAGCTCGGCGGCCTCGCAACGAGCGTCATCGTGCAAGATGACGAGCTGAAGCCCGACGTCGCGGTCGCCAAGGCCAAGCAGCTGCTCGAACGCGACAAGGTCGACTTCGTGGTCGGGCCGGTGTTTTCCAATATCTTGCTGGCGATCGCCAAGCCGATCACCGAGGCGAAGGTGTTCCTCATCAGCCCGAACGCCGGGCCCTCGCCGCTGGCCGGCAAGGGCTGCAGCCCATTCTTCTTTTCCACCTCCTACCAGAACGACCAGCCGCCGGAGGTGCTCGGCAAGTACGCACAAGACAAGGGCTACAAGCGTGCATTCCTGCTCGCCCCCAACTACCAGGCGGGCAAGGACATGCTCGCGGGGTTCAAGCGAACGTTCAAAGGCGAAATCGCGGAGGAAGCCTACACCCCGCTCGGCCAGCTCGACTTTTCCGCCGAGCTTGCGAGGATAGCCGCTGCCAAGCCCGACGTGTTCTTCGTGTTCATGCCGGGCGGCATGGGTGTGAATCTCGTCAAGCAATACCGACAGGCGGGTCTCGACAACCTCCCCTTCCTGTCGGTTTTTACCGTCGATGAATCCACCCTGCCGGCACAGCAGGACGCCGCGCTCGGTTTCTTTTCCGGCATGACCTGGGCGCCCAATACCGATACCCCCGAGAACAAGCGGTTCGTCGCCGATTTCGAGCGGGAGTACGGCTACATTCCCGGCAGCTATGCGATGCAGGCCTACGACGCGGCACAGCTGATCGACAGCGCCGTCGCCTCCGTCGGCGGCAACCTCGCCGACAAGGACGCGCTGCGCGCGGCGATACGGCGCGCAAATTTCAAGTCGGTACGCGGGGCGTTCAAATTCAACAGCAACGGTTTTCCGGTGCAGGACTTCTATCTGGTGAAGGTGGCAAAACGAGCCGACGGTAAGTTCCAGACCGAGATCGTGCAGAAGGTCTTCACAAGCGCGGGCGACGACTACGCCGCGGAGTGTCCGCTGCACTGATCGGAGCAAGGACCGAGGCCAGCGGCCACACCCCCGACGATGGTTGGCGGCGGGCCGCAGGCGCCTTCCCGGCATGCCCGCCCGCGTTCGGCAGTAGCGGCTGTCCCGGCTGCGGATGGGGCGCAATGTCCACGACCCTTTTTATCGTCCAGCTGTTCAATGGCCTGCAGTTCGGCATACTGCTGTTCCTGGTCGCGGCCGGGCTGACGCTGGTATTCGGAGTGATGGGTTGTATCAACTTGGCGCACGGCGTGCAGTACATGCTCGGTGCGTATCTGCTCGTCATGTTCCATCGGTTGACCGACAGCGTAGCGCTCGCCCTCCTCCTCGCGCTGCCGGCCTGTCTGCTCGCTGGCCTCTTGCTCGAACTTCTGGTCTTTCGCCATCTCTACCAGCGCGACCACCTGGCTCAGGTGCTGGCAACCTTCGGCATCATCCTGCTGTGCAATGAGGGCCTGAAGATCGCCTTCGGTGCCGCTCCCCTCACCATGCCCATACCGGAGCTGCTGTCCGGCTCGGTGCCGCTCATGCCGGGACTGCGCTACCCTGTCTATCGCTTCGCCATCATCGCCGCCGGTCTTGGCGTCGCGGCCGGCCTCTACCTGTTCGTCTATCACAGCAGAGTCGGC
>JBPYEF010000422.1:0-3020 GCA_051985875.1 Hyphomicrobiaceae bacterium | reverse complement strand
GCTCCCCGACCGTCGCCCGCAGCGAGGCGATGGCCTTGCGGATGTGCTCGCGCTCCTCGGGCTCGCTGAGCTCGAAGTGTTTGATCCAGCGCCAGCCATGGCAGCACACGTCGTAGCCCGCGGCGCGGATGGCGGCGGCCGCCGGCGGATGGCGCTCGAGCGCGAGCGCGCAGCCGAATACCGTGAGTGGCAGCGCGCGCTCCTGGAACAGTCGCAATAGCCGCCAGAACCCAACCCGGCTGCCGTACTCAAACAGCCCTTCGCCCGCGAGATCGCGGCCGCGGACGCCATGGCCAAGACCGTGCGCCTCGGTGAGGCCGACCTCGGTGAAGCCCTCGCCGTCCTGCACCGAAGGTTCGGAGCCTTCCTCGTAATTGATGACGAAGTTGACCGCGAGCCGCGCACCGCCCGGCCATTTTGGGTCGGGCGGCGAAGCGCCGTAGCCGATGAGATCGCGGTCGTAGCCGGCGGGCATGGCGTGGTCTCCCCGAAAGCGGACGGCGCGCGCCAAACCGCGCGCGGCCGCTCGTCACATTACCAGCATATTCGCGGCTGCGACCGGGGCAACCGGCGCTGGCCCCAGCGCTTTGCCGACTAGAGCACGACGACGAGGCCATCGTGCGCACATGGCTCCGCGACGCGATCGAGGTTCGCCAGCATCTCACCGCTGAAATGCGTGAGCAGCAGCCGCTTGGCGGCCATGGCGCCGCGATGCGCGAGGATGTCGGGATAGTTGAGATGGAAGCGCACCGACTTTGCATAAAAGTAGCACTCGGCGATCAGCAGGTCGGCTCCCTCGGCGAGGCGCGGCATGTGCTGCGTCCACTCGCTGTCGCCCGTATAGGCGATCGTCTTGCCTGCGACCTCGACCCGCAGCGAAGTCGGATTTGTCTCCCTGGTGTGCACGGCCGGAAAGGTCGTCACGGACAGCGGGCCGAGCGTGTGCGGTGTCAGGACCTCGAGATCGCGGTAGGTGAGCGGAAACTTCGGCTGCATGACGTGCATCCCGGGCATCAGCGCCGCGGCAATCAGCGGCATGCGCGCGCTCGTCTCGCGTGGTCCGGCGATGGTGAGCGGGCGCGTGCGCTTGGCCGCGAGCATGGCATCGACCAGCAGAAACGGGATGCCTCCGCAGTGGTCGCCATGCAGATGGGTCAGCAGCACGGCATCGATCGAGTTGTGGGGAATGCCCAGGCGCTGCAGGGCGATCAGGCTCGATGCCCCGAAATCGATGCAGAAGCGAAACCCCGGAGCATCGACCAAAAAGCAGGTGTTGAAGCGGCCGCCCGAGCCGAAGGAGTCGCCGCAGCCAACGACGGTGACGGTGACGGACATGGGGATGCTTCCTTGTTCCTGTCTGAGCCCGCCGGGGCAGTGCCGAGGTACCTGCCGCGGGCATGCCGCGAGAGGCCGAAGCTCCAGATGCCCTGCTACGGCTTTTGCCTATGGCGACCTTGCGCGCCGGGCGATCACGCTGTCGAGCCGCGCCCTCCTCTCCGCGTCTTCTTGTTCGGTTGCAAACTCGGCCTCGAGATCGTGCTCGAACTGCACCAGATCCGCCGGCAGCGGCATGCCGTAGGCCTTGAGCTCGCTGAGGGTCTGGCGGATCTGCTGGTAGATCTCGTGGAGGTCCTGCGGTTCGTTCTGCATGCGCGTCAGCAGCAGTCCGAGCTCGGCCTCCTTGTCCTCGAATGCCATGGCGTGTGGTCCTCCTCTTGGCCGCTTGCGACCGTCATGCGGCAAGCGCGTTGCCCGCGCAAGCGCTTACACTTGCCGCGAGTGAGCGGTCGCGACCGGCGTCACCGCGGGGCGGGGGCGGGGAATACATTCGCGGGCGGGGGGACGACACTATCTCCGCGCTTCACCCGGGACACGGCAAGGCACGGGGTCAGCCGCCGCTTGTGCAGGTGCGAAGCGGAACCCAGCAAAGGCCATGGTCGTTTCCGCGGCATGGCGCGGCACGCGACCCGCGTGGGGAGCGCGACGTGCTCCGCACGCTCGCCGAGGAACCGGCGATCGCGCGGGCAAAGCAATTGCATAAGGGATTTCCCACCCTGCGGATGAGGCATGAGCCGGAACAGAACATCGCAACCCCCGCAGGCTGAGCCGGTCGACGCCGGGGGCCCCGCAAGCGCTCGCGGAGCTTGCAGCCACCCCGGTGGCAAGCGAGCGCCGGGTAGCAAAATAGCTTGGAGGAAACCGCGTTGGGCACATAGCATGGGGCAAACAACGTGCGCCGTGCGGGCCGCAAGCCATCTGCCCGCGCCCGTCGACATCGGTCTTGGGCGCGCTTTGCGCGCACGTGGAGCGTTGTCCATGCTCGCTTGCTCGCTCGCGCTGGTTCCTACGCTCGCGGCGCGCGGACGCAGCGGCCGCCGCCGCAGCCTCGCGCGCGTGCTCCGTGTGTTCGCCGTCCTTCCCACGCCGCGGTCACTCGCCCTCAGCGCCATGCTGCTCATCGGCGCCAACCTCTCCCTCGCCTGTGCCGGACGCGCCGAAGACTTGGCTCCGCCCCAAGGCCGTGCCCAAGACCATTCTCAAGACCATTCCCAAGGATTGACCCCGCCCGCGGGCGAGGCGGCTGCGCTCGAGGACTGCAACAGGCGCGCCTGCGCCATGCTGCTCGGCAAGCATCGCCAAGGCGAGGATTTGCGCTGCGAGCTGTCAAAGACGTGGCCCGAGGCGACCATCAAGCGCGCCGAGCGGCTCGCACTGCGCTGGAGGTTCGGCGATGCACGTTGCTCCGTGCACCTGCACCTGCCGCGTGCCGACGTCGTCGGCGCCCTGACGCAGCCCGAGTATGCAATCGCGCTTGCCGCCCACCGGATCGATTGCCAGATCGCCGACGGCGGCGAGGTGCACACCATTGCCGCGACCGTGGCGCCGAAAGTCGTCTTTGCACAAGGCCGGGCGCAGAAGATATGGGTCAATCTGATCGGCGCCGACGGGCCGGCGAGGATCGCCGACTTTCTCTGGCTGGCGGCCAAGCTCGAGGACAGCACGGGCCTGTTCCAGACGGC
>JBPYEF010000421.1:0-4026 GCA_051985875.1 Hyphomicrobiaceae bacterium | reverse complement strand
GCTCAGAGGAGCAGCGGAGAATCAGGATCATGTCGGCTAATGTTTATGCACGGCGCCAGGAGGCGCGGCGCGAGGGCGCGCTGGCGCGGCGCCCTGGCAATTTCGTGCCGCTCAGTCCGGTGAGCTTCCTGGCGCGCGCGGCGACGCATTTTGGCGATGCCTGCGCGGTGGTGCATGGGGCGCGGCGCTTCAACTACCGCGAGTTCTACGCCCGTGTGCGGCGGCTGGCCCATGCCCTGAGCAAGGCGCAGATCCGCCGCGGCGACACGGTCGCCATTCTTGCCTCCAACGTGCCGGCCATGCTCGAGGCGCACTATGCCGTACCGATGCTCGGCGCCGTGTTGAACCCGATCAATATCCGCCTCGATGCGCCGCTGATTGCCTTCTGCCTCGAGCACGGCGAGGCGAAGTTGCTGCTGGCCGACCGGGAGTTCCATGCGAGCATCGCTCCGGCTCTCGCCGCGCTCGGCCCCCGGCGTCCGATCGTCGTCGATATTGCCGATCCGGAAAACGCTGCGGCCGCGCGCGTCGGCGGCATCGAGTATGAGTCGTTCCTCGCCTCCGGCGACCCCGACTTCGCCTATCCAGGCTGTGCGGATGAATGGGACAGCATCTGCCTTCTCTATACCTCGGGAACCACGGGGGATCCGAAGGGCGCGGTCTACAGCCACCGCGGCGCGTATCTGGCGGCGCTCGCCAATGCGTTCACCTTCAAGCTCGATCACGACAGCCGGTATTTGTGGACGCTGCCGATGTTCCACTGTTCGGGCTGGACCTTCACCTGGGCGGTGACGGCAGCCGCCGGCATGCACGTGTGCCTGAGGAAGGTGGAGCCGCAAGCGGTATTCGACGCCATCGTGCAACACCGCATCACCCACATGTGCGGCGCGCCGGTCGTGCTCAACATGCTGGTGCACGCTCCAGCGGCCGTGCGACGGCCGCTGCCGGTGCGCACCAAAGTCGCGACCGGGGGCGCGGCACCGCCCGCGATCGTCATCGAGCGCATGGAAGCGATGGGGTTCGAGGTGCTGCACCTCTACGGCACGACGGAAAGCTACGGCCCGGCCACCTACTGCGCCCCGCTCGCTGCCTGGCAGGAGCTGCCGAGCGCGCAGCGCTATGCGCACATGGCGCGGCAGGGAATCGCCAACGTGCTGATCGACGCGATGGCGGTTGTCGATCCGGCAACGCACCAGCCGGTCGCGCGCGACGGATTGAGCATCGGCGAGGTCGTGCTGTCCGGCAACACCCTGATGAAGGGCTACTTGAAGAACCCGGCGGCCACCGAAGCCGCGTTCGCCGGCGGGCCCTACCACACCGGCGATCTCGCGGCCTGGCACGCCGACGGCAGCATCGAGGTGAAGGACCGCTCCAAGGACATCATCATCTCCGGAGGCGAAAACATCTCCTCGCTCGAGGTCGAGGAGGTGCTGTACCGCCATCCGCAGGTAATCGAGGCGGCGGTGGTCGCCCGTCCCGATGCGCACTGGGGCGAGCATCCCTGTGCCTTCGTCACCTTGAAGGACGATGCCGGTCCGGTGACGGCGGAGGACATCATCGCCTTCTGTCGCGCCAACATGGCGCATTTCAAGGTGCCGCGCAGCGTCGTGTTCGGGCCGCTGCCGAAGACCGCGACCGGCAAGATCCAGAAATTTCTGCTGCGCGACCGCGCCAAAGACCTCGGCTAGCGGGCCTGGGTGCTGCGCCGCGCGCCGGCCCGTGGCCGCCTGCCGCACGCCGTGCACGGATTGGCTGTCTGCGGCATTTTTGCCCCAGCCAGCGGCGTTGCGGGTTGGCGACGACGCGGGACCAGGCGGCGGCGCTGGCGATGCTTGCGGCAGGCCTGCGGTTATTGGGTCGGGAACCGACCAGGGCTCGTCGCAAGCGCGCCTGAACCCGTCCAGCAGAGCCGCGCAGCGACGTGATGGCGGCTGGTTCATGAGCCGGGCGAACGACGTACCCGCTCACGGCTTTTGTAGCAGCGAGGGCAGCGACGGCGCCGAGAGCGTGCGGGTCTCGCCACCGAGCGTCAAGGCCGCGGCGGCGATCTGGCCGCGCGCGAGATAGGCAGCGGCCGCGTCGACGCCACGCGCCAATGCCACGGCGATCTCCTGCGCCGTCAGCGCGCCGACCGACACGGTCACCGGCGTGTCGCCCAGGTCGCTGTCGGGGTCGAGCGCGCGCGCCGGGCGGCGCACGACTGCGGGGCTGTCGACATTCACCGCATTGGCGACCAGCGTCGCCGCCACGTCGGCGGTCGCCGCATCGGCGGCAAGGGTGGTCACGGCATCGGCGATGCCGAGCGAGAACGATCGGCCGCGCGCGCCCGAGGTGGCGATGCCGCCGACGCCCGAGGCGGCGTCGATCCGCGCACGGCCGTTGACCGCCGGCACCGGGCCCCGCCCGTAGGCACCGGCAATGCCGATCCGCAGTGCATGTCCCGGGCTGGTGAGGACGGCAATGTCACCGCCGTCGTTGACGAACGCGCGTCGCAGGGACGCGGCACGCGTCATCGCGGCGAGCAGCTCGTCGGCGACGGCGCCCGCCACCGCGGCCATCGGCGTCACCATCACCGGGTGAAACGGGCGGCAAGCGCGCGCCATGCGCCGCGCCACGCGCCCGGTGAGGCGGGGTGCTTCGTGCATCGGCCGGCGCAGCTGCGCGAGCTCATCGCACAGCTCGGGCAGTATCGATGGAAAGCGCCGGCATGCCGCCGCATAGGCGGCGCGCACGGCCGCCCTCCCACCCCAGGCCTTGAGCACCACATCGATTGGACCGTGTGCGAGGTGCAGGCGGCCGCCGGCTAGCTGCTGCATGACCGCTGGGGCGAACATCGACGCTCAGCCGATGACGCTGAGCGCGCGCAGCAGCGCCGCCGAGCGCGCGGGCCCGAGCGGCTCCAGCGTGCGACGCGAGACTTCCCCCGCGGCAGCCGTCATGCGAGCGGTCGCGGCACGGCCCGCTTCGGTCAGCGCCAGGTGCAACAGGCGGGCGTCGCGGCGACTGCGCGATTGGCGCACCAGGCCGCGCGCGGTAAGCCGACCGATCACGCCGGAGATGGTGGCCGGGTCCATCGCCGTGAGGCGGCCGAGCTGGTTCTGCGACACGCTGCCGAGGTCGTCGATCTTGGCGAGCGCGGCGAACTGCGTCGGGGTGACCGCAAAGGGTGCCATCACCGCGTGGAATACCTCGCTCGCGCGCTGGTGGGCACAGCGCAGCAAGAACCCGACCTGCTGTTCGAGCACGTATGTGCTTGCCGGCGCGGCGCCCTTCGCTCTCGGCGCAACGCGCGCGTTGCCGCGCGTTCGCGGTCCGCGTCCGTCGCGCTGCGCCGGGGCGGCTACTTTTCGCTGAACGGCCACGGATTGTCTCCCTGCCAGGGCTCGATGCGCGCGTCGGCACCGAGGGAGCGGACGACGTCGGCGAGCGGCACGATGTCGGCGGTGTGGCCGCCGAGCCGCTCATAGAGCCGGCGCGGCAGCGTGAACTCGATCGGCGCGACAATGGCCGGCGTCGGCACGTAGCCAAAGGCATTCCTCGGCATGCGCGTGACGTCGGCCATGACGGTGATGCCGCCGCCGGGCCAGGCATAGACGGGGGCGCCGCCCATCGTCACGCGCGTTTCGCCACGCGCCACGGAGCGGGTGAGGAGCACCGGGTTTTGCGTGACCCCGGCGCGCAGCGAACCGCCCGCCCCCGCCATGAACAGCACGGTGCACAAGGAGGGTTCGCAGTTCTCCCCGATGCGCTCTACCACCGCGCGCAGCGCCGCGGGCATCGCCTCGGGCCGCGGCTTCAGGGTCGCGTCGAGCACGCAGTACAGCGCATTCTCGCCCGTGGTCGAGGTCAGCAGCAAGCGCAGGCCGGGCCAGGCCAGCTTGGCGTCGATGCCGCGGATCACGGACAGCGGGTCGGTGATGTCGGTACCGCCCCAACCCTGGCCCGGGTTGGCGACCCTGAAGTAGCGCCCCGGGGTCGACCTGCGCCCGCCGACGCGGATGCCGGTCGGACGCATGCCCAGCACCT
>JBPYEF010000420.1:0-3688 GCA_051985875.1 Hyphomicrobiaceae bacterium | reverse complement strand
GCGACGGTGGCTCTCGCAGGCCTCTGCACGCTGCTGCCGACGAGCCAGGGGTCAGCGAGAGGCCGGGAGCGCAGCGGCGAGGAATGGGCGTCGCGCCACGCCGGCGTTCCTCTGCTAGCCATCGTCGCGCTGCGCGAGCAGCGCGTCACCATCTACGACCCCTGGGGGCGAGTATCGCGTGCGCCGGTCTCAACCGGTCAAAACGGCTATGAGACGCCGGCGGGGATCTACAGCGTTATCCAGAAGGAGGCCGAGCATTTCTCCAATCTTTATGACGACGCCTCGATGCCGTTCATGCAGCGCATCACCTGGTCGGGAATTGCCCTGCACTCGGGCGTGCTCCCGGGCTATCCGGCTTCACATGGCTGCATCCGCATGCCCTACACATTTGCCGAGCGTCTGTTCGAGTTGACGAAACCTGGCATGCGCGTCGTGGTGGCGCCGCGCGACGTCGCCCCGCAGGACATTTCCCACCCCGCGCTCTTCCAGCCGAAGCTGCTCGACGGCGCGCTCGTCGCTGCCAGCCTCCCCACCGCGAGCGATGCCCAACCGGTCGCGCTCGGAGGCGGAAGCACCGCGCACCGGCCTGTGCCCGCGCTTACGCTGCGCAAGCTGGTCGAGGTCAGGGCCGCCGAGGCGAACGAGGCGACCCGCCGCGCCGAGGCCGCGCGCCTTGCCGCGCTGCGCGCCGCCGGCGATACCATGCGCTCGCGCAGGGCGATGCGCATGGCAGAGGCCGCAGTCACGCGCACCGCCGCGCAGCTCAGGGATGCGGAACGCGCGACCGAGAACCTGCCCTCGCCGGAGTCGGTGTGGCAGGGCGAGGACGTCGAGCAGGTCAAGAACAAGCTGCGCGCCGAGGTCACCAAGGCGGCAACCGCGCTGGCGGCCGTACAAGCCGAGGCGGAACCGCTGATCGAGACTGCCGCCTCTTTGCGGGAGGCCGTCAAGGCCGCCGAAGCCGCGAGATTGGCGGCGGTCGCCGCCGCCAGGGAAGCGGCAACCAGGATGTCGCCGATCTCGGTGTTCATCAGCAGACAGGCGCAGCGCCTCTACGTGCGGCAGGCGTTTCAACCGCTGTTTGACGTCCCGATCACCATCAGCGATGCCGAGCGACCGATCGGCACGCACGTCTTCACGGCGCTCGACTATGTCAATGACGGTGCGGGACTGCGCTGGAGTGCGCTGTCGATGACCGGGAGCGTGCAGGAGGGCGAGCACACACGTGCCGGGCAGCGCCACCATGGAGCCGACGCCCCTGTAGCAAACCTCGCCGCCGCCAAAGCTGCCCTCGAACGCATCGCCATCCCGCAGGAGGCGCGCGACCGCGTCTCGGAGGTGGTGTCCCCGGGGTCCTCGCTGATCATCTCCGATGAGCTGCTCAGCAAGGAGACCAGCAAGGGGACGGAGTTCGTCGTGCTGATGAGCGGCGAGCCACAGGGCGGCATCAGGATCCGCCGGCACAATCCCTTTGCCTACCCGGCCGGCTACGGGCGCTACGACGGCTTCATGCGCGCTTACGGACGCGGGGGCAACTCCTGGTGGTGAGCGCCGCTGCGCGCCTTGGCCCCTCTGCCCTCTCTCACGCGGGCTGTTCGCGCACCTCCCGCTCGACCTCCGGCGCGGTGCGCCTGAGATCCGGCGGAGTCGCCTCGCGCTCGAGCTCGGCGAGCACCGCCGCGAGTGCGTCGACCTTGCTCTGCTGACTGCCCAGCCGCCGCACCGACACCGTGCGGTCCTGCGCCTCGCGCTTGCCGACCACCAGCATCACCGGCACCTTGCTCAACGAATGCTCGCGCACCTTGTAGGTGATCTTTTCGTTGCGAAGGTCGACCTCCGCGCGCAGACCACGGGCGCGCAATTCGCCTGCGACCGCTTCCGCATAGGCGTCGACCTCGGAGACGATGGTGCACACCTTTACCTGCACCGGCGCCAGCCAGAGCGGAAGATGCCCCGCGGTGTTCTCCAGAAGCATGCCGATAAAGCGCTCGAGCGAGCCGAAGATCGCGCGGTGGATCATCACCGGGGTCTTCTTTTCTCCGGCGGCATCGATGTAGAAGGCGCCAAACCGCTCCGGCAGGTTGAAATCGACCTGGATCGTCCCGCACTGCCAATCACGACCGATAGCGTCGCGCAGCACGTACTCGAACTTCGGGCCGTAGAACGCGCCCTCGCCGGGATTGACCGCGGTCTTCACCTCGCCACCCGAGCGGCTGGCGATTTCCGCCAACACCTTCTCCATCACTTCCTCGGCATGGTCCCAAAGCGCGTCGGCACCAACGCGCTTCGTCGGCCGAGTCGACAGCTTCACCAGCACCTCGTTAAAGCCGAAATCCCGGTAGATCGACAGGATCAGCGCGTTGACCTTCAGACACTCCTCGGCGAACTGCTCCTCGGTGCAGAAGACGTGCGCGTCGTCTTGCGTAAAGCCGCGCACGCGCATCAACCCGTGCAGCGCACCCGACGGCTCGTAGCGGTGCACGATGCCGAACTCGGAAATGCGGTACGGCAGCTCGCGGTAAGAGCGCAGCCCGTGCTTGAAGATCTGCACATGACCCGGGCAGTTCATCGGCTTGATCGCGAACTCGCGCTCGTCCTCGGTCACGGTCGTGAACATGTGCTCGCGGAACCACTCCCAATGACCGGACGTCTCCCACAGCGACTTGTCGAGGATCTGCGGCCCGTTCACCTCGCGGTAGCCGGCGGCGTTCTGGCGGCGGCGCAGGTAGTTGATCAGGTTCTGAAACAGCTCCCAACCCTTGGGGTGCCAGAACACCACGCCCGGTCCCTCCTCCTGGAAATGGAAGAGATCCATCTCGCGTCCGAGCCTGCGATGGTCGCGCTTCTCGGCCTCCTCAAGCCGCTGCAGGTAGGCGGCCAGCTCTGCCTCGCTCGCCCAGGCGGTGCCGTAGACGCGCTGCAGCCTCGGTCCCGCCGCGTCGCCGCGCCAATAGGACCCTGCAAAGCGCGTCAGCTTGAGGGCCTTGCCAATGTGCCCGGTCGCGGTCATGTGCGGGCCCCGGCAGAGGTCGAGCCAGGAGCCCTGTCGGTAGATCTTGATCTCCTCGCCCTCGGGTATCGCCTCGACAAGTGCGACCTTGAAGTGCTCGCCCCGCGACTGGAAGAATTCCCGCGCCTGCTGCCGCGTCCACACCTCCTTGGTGAAGGGAGCATTGCGCTTGATGATCTCGCGCATCTTCTCCTCGATGCGCACCAAATCGTCGGGATGAAACGGCTCGGCCTTGAGGAAGTCGTAGTAGAAGCCGTTTTCGATCACCGGACCAATCGCCACCTCGGTGCCAGGCCACAGCGTCTGCACCGCTTCGGCCATGACATGGGCGGCGTCGTGGCGCAGCAAGGGGAGGGCCTCGGGGTCGGTGCGAGCGAGAAATTTCACGCGCGCATCCTCCGTGAGCGGATCGCTCAAATCGGCCACGCGCCCGTCGACCAGCATCGCGACCGCCTTGGCGGCCAAGGACTTGGCGATGCTCGCGGCAAACTCGCGTCCGCTGCCGCCGGAACGGAAGCGGCGGCTGCTGCCGTCGGGCAGGGTCAGGGTAATGGCGCGCGCGCTGGGCTCGGCGCCTTCCTCGGCGCCGGCGCGGGCGGTGCCGGTAGCTGCGCTCACCTCCGCACCGGGTGACGCGTCCGCTGCGGCGCGTGCACCCGAACGGTCGTCGGGACGCGC
>JBPYEF010000419.1:0-7330 GCA_051985875.1 Hyphomicrobiaceae bacterium | reverse complement strand
TTGCCCTCGCCGCTAAAGCGGGCGGTGATCGGCCCGATGCGCAGCGCGAAGGATCCGCGCACGGCTCCGTTGCGCGGAGGTTCGGCAAGCGACATGCCGGGCACGCAGCGGGCGACGCGCTCGGGATTGGACAGGAGAGCCCAGACCGCGGCGCGTGGATGGGCGAGTTCGAAGCTTTGCGTCAGCCGGTTGCTGCCATCCTCAACGGCAGTCGCCGCGACCGCGACGCGGATCGGCACGCGCTTGCGGTGCGCGGGCGTGCCAGCGGCTGGGTGCGTCGGGGCAGACGGCGCGGCGCGGCGCGGCTGTCCGCTCGCGACCTGCGCCGCGTTGGCGCCGGTCGGCCCGGGTGCGGGTCCGAGCCAGGCATCTTTCGCGCCGGCAGCACGCGGTGCGGCGCCCGCCGACTGGGCGGCGGGCTCGGCCATCACCTGCTCGATGGCGTCGATGATCCCCATGTAGCCGGTGCAGCGGCAGAGTTTGCCGCTCATGGCGATGCGGATCTCGGCGCGCGACAGCGCACGCTTGCGGCGAATGAGGTCGCGTGCGGCAATGAGCACGCCCGGCGTGCAGTAGCCGCACTGCAGTGCGTGATGCTGCGTGAATGCCTGGCGCAGGCGTTGCATGATGGCATCGTCGTCGAAACCTTCGATGGTGCGCACATCGGCACCATCGCAGCACACGGCGTAGGTGATGCAGGAACGCGCCAATTCGCCGTTGAGCTCAAGCGTGCAAGCGCCGCAGATGCCATGCTCGCAACCAAGGTGCGTGCCCGTGTGGTTCAGCTCCTCGCGCACGAAATCGGCCAGGTGCATGCGCGGGGAGACGTCGGCGGCGATGTGCCTGCCGTTGACCGTGAGGGCAATGCGCATCACCAGGCCTCCGCGGCGATGAGCGCGCGCTTGAGCGCCGCGGCGCGCAACGCCACTTCGATGGCGTCGCCGCCGAGCTGGCGGCCGAGCTGCACCGGATCCGGCCGCTCGCGGCAGTCGATCACTTGCGGCGCGCCGGTGGCCGTGCTGGCGACGAGGCGGTAGCCGGCGCGCTGCGGGTCGTGCACAACGACGCCGATCGCATCCGCGAACTCGCCCGTCTTGCGGCAGATCTTGTGGAAGCCAAAGCGCGCGGCGCGCGAAAACCTGGGGATGCGAACCGCCACGATCAGTTCCCCATGGGCAAGGTCGCTGTGCATTGCGCCGTGGACAAACTGAGCCAGCGCCATCCTGCGCCGCGCCCCTCCGTGCGCGGCAATCTCGAGTTCCGCGTCCAGCGCGGTCAGGCAGGCGAGCCAGTCGGCGGCGGGGTCGGCATTGGCGAGGCTGCCGCCAATGGTGCCGCGCGTGCGCACCGCGCGGTAGGCAATGCCGCTCGCCACGCGCGCCAGAAAGCCGTTGGCCGGGTCCTGGACGCGCCGATCCTCGATCGCCGCATGGGTAACCGTGGCGCCGATCACGACCGCTGCGTCCTCGTCGCCAACCGCTGCGAGCTCGGCAATGCGCGTAATGTCGACGAGGAGTGCCGGCTGAGCGAGACGCAGATTGAGCAGCGGTCCGAGCGTCTGCCCCCCGGCCAGCACCACCGCCTCGGGTGTGGCGGCGAGCAGGGCGAGGGCTTCCGTGAGCGTGGCCGGTCGCGCGTAGTCGAAGGCAACCGGCTTCATGGCGCGGCCTTGGTGCGGGCGCCGGCGATGGCCTCGGCAATGCGGCGGGGCGTAACCGGCGACGTTGTCAGCTCGGCGCCGAGGCCGGCCAGCGCGTCGTTGATGGCGTTGGTGATGGCCGCGGGTGGGGCGATCGCGCCCCCCTCGCCAACCCCCTTTTGGCCAAAACGCGTATAGGGCGAGGGCGTCTGCATGTGCAGGATGCGAATTTCCGGGACCTCGCCGGGGCCGGGCAGCAAATAATCCGACAGCGTCGAGGCGAGCGGCTGGCCCTGCGCATCGTAGCGCATCTCCTCATAGAGTGCGGTGCCGATGCCCTGGGCCGTGCCCCCGTAAATCTGGCCATCGACGATCATCGGATTGACCAGCACCCCACCATCCTCGACCACGACGTAGTCGAGGATCTCGGTTTCGCCCGTCTCCGGGTCGACGGCAACCACAGCGGCATGCGCGGCGTAGCTGAAGGTGCCGGTGTCGCGCTTGGCCTTGTATCCGGCGGTGACTTCCAGGCCGCCGGAATGGGCATCGCTCGGCAGATCCTGCGGCCGCCGGTACCACGTACGCGCCACATCGGCGAGGGCGACCCGGCCCGAGGGTCCGACGACGTAGCCGTCTTCGAGCCGTACCTGCTCACGCTTGGCCTGCAGCAGGAAGGCGCCGAGCTGCGCTACCCGCTCGGCCAGCTCGTCGCAGGCGGCCGCGACGGCACCACCCGACATGATCATTGAACGCGAGCCCCACGTGCCCGTCGAATAGGGCGTCATCGCGGTATCCCCGTGCACCAGCGTGATGCGCGCGTGCGGTACGCCGAGCAGCGCATGCGCCACCTGCGACAGGCTCGTCTCCAGGCCCTGACCGTGGCTGTGTGCCCCGATCCGCAGTTCCAGGCCGCCGTCGGGCGTGAGGCGCGCGTGACACTGCTCGTAGCCCGGTACAAAGGGGATGCCCCAGGCCGCATACACGCTGGTGCCGTGACCCGCCTGCTCGCAGTACATGGCCAGGCCGACGCCGACGCGGCGTCCGTCGCTCTCGCCGCGACGCTGACGCGAGCGGATCGCGTCGAGGTTGACGGCCGCGGTGGCCCGGCGCAACGCCTCCGGATAGTCGCCCGAATCGAAATGCCGCTTGGCGATGTTGTCGAACGGCATCTGCTCGGGCCGCACCAGGCTCGCCTGGCGTAGCGCGCTCGGCTCGATGCCGATCTTGCGCGCGAGCGCATCGAGCGTGACCTCGAGCGCGAAGCAGGCGCCGGTGCGTGCGACGCCGCGGTAGGGAAGGATCGGCGGCTTGTTGGTCGCGACCGAGTAGGTGCGGCAGCGGTAATGGGCGAAGTCGTAGAGGCCGGGCAAAATCGAGCCGATCTGCCCCGCCTCCAGGCAGGCGGAGAACGGATAGGCAGAATATGCCCCGGCATCGACCGTCGCCTCGCAGTCGAGCGCCAGCAGCCGGCCCGAGGCGTCGGCGTAGGCAGTAAGGAGGTAGTGGTGCTCGCGACAGTTGGCATTGGCGGTGAGGTTTTCCCGCCGGTCCTCGAGCCAGCGCAGCGGCACCCCGAGGCGGCGTGAAGCCCACGCCAGCGCTACCTCCTCGGTCAGCAGCACGCCCTTGTAGCCGAAGCCGCCGCCGACGTCGGGAGCCACGACGCGGATGCGTCCCTCGTCGAGGCCGAGACACTCGGCGAGGCCGGAGCGGACAATATGCGGCTGCTGCGTCGAGGTGGTGACGATCAGCTGGCCCAGTCGGTCATCCCAGGTGGCCACTACCCCCCGTCCCTCGATCGGGCTCATCACCTGGCGCGCGGTTCTCAGCTCGCGCGTGACGGAGACGGCGGCCTTGGCCGCGACCGCCTCGAAGTCGACGTCGGTAGCGGTGCTGAGGAAGAGATTGTCGCTCCAGCCGTCGTGCACGCGAGGTGCCCCCGGCCGGCGCGCCTCCAGCATGTCGGTGACGCATGGCAGCGGGTCGAGCTCGAGCACAATCTCCGCCGCGCGGTCCTCCGCTTCCGCCCTGGTCGGGGCGATGCACATGGCGATCGGCTCGCCGACGTAGCGCACCTTGCCCGTCGCAAGGATCGGCTGCACGGACGACTTGAAACCCGGCAGGGCCGTGTCGGCGCGGATGCCGGCGACCCCTTGCAGATCCTCGGCGATGAAGATCCTGTCGCGGTGCGCCGCGGGGATGCGCATCGCCTTGATCAGCGCATGGGCCGCCGGACTGCGCAGAAAGGCCACCTCCAGCATGCCCGGCAGCTTGAGGTCGCCGACGTACTGCCCGCGCCCGCGCATGTAGCGCTCGTCCTCTTTGCGCAGCAGACGCGCGCCGATGCCCTGCCGCGTCATGGTTCGCCCGCCTCCAGCCCGGCGTGCCCGCCCGCCACGGGGAGGCGATGACCGGGCGCGATCTGCGAGCGGAAGCGCGGGGCGCGCACGGGATCGGCGCTGCTGCGCGGGCTCCTCACCTGCGCCCCTCCCCGATCAGCTCGATATTGAGGCGCACGCATTCGCCGGGATAGGTGATTTCGCCGACGTAGATCACCACCCCCGCGGCATCGGCGACGACGCAGCGCGCTTCCGCGGTCGGCGCGTTCAGCGCCATGCCGAGATGCCGGGCGGTCTCCAGATCAGCCGCGCCGATGGCCAGCGTTTGGTGCGCGCGCGATATCTCGAGGTCGGCCATCTCCGCGAGCACCGCGAGGGCGACGCGCTGGGCAAACAGCCGGGCGGCCCTGCCATGCACATGTTCGGCAAGATGCACCCGCGCGTAGGCGTAAGGCCGGCCGGCGCGCTTCTGCACGCTGCGGATGTGCACATAACCCGACGCGGCCACGCCATCGCCCGCCTCGATCCGCGGCGGCGGAGCCGGGGCGCAGTAGAGAATCTCAGGAACGTTGTCGCGGATCGGTGCGATCAGAGTTTCCCAGTCGGTTGCAAGCCGCAGCCAGCGGTCGCTTGCGGGCGCCCGCACGACGAACGTGCCGCGCCCCTGCAGCGATTTGACGAGGCCCTCGCGCTGCAGGAGCTCTACCGCTTGGCGCACGGTCACGCGCGCGACCCCGAATTCCCGCTCGAGCTCCTCGAGCGTCGCCATTCTGTCCCCGACCGCCCAGTGCCCGTCGCGAATGCGCCGCCGCAGCACCGATGCAACGCGCAGGTAGCGGGGCACCCGCTCGTCGGCGTCCTGGCCGAAGCCCGCCTGTGTTCGCCGGCCTTCCATGCGTCCCGAGATCTTTCCCGCGCGCGGCGCCGTGCCGCCGTCCGGCCTAGCTCGCGCCGACATCGCGTGCGTCCACCATGCCGCTCACCAGGTTCTCGCGCATCAGCTTTGCCGCGTCGAGCACGGCCTCGCGCCGCGTCAGCCGTCGCGACATGTCGGCAATGCTATTGGCCAGCTGCCGTGCGGCGGCCTCCGCGGCCGCCACGTCGACCGCGGCAAAGGTGATCCCCTCCCCCGGCATCAGCTGGCCGAGCGTCGGGATATCGGCGGAAATGACCGTGGCGATCTTCGGGTAGCCGCCCGTCGTCTGGCGATCGACCAGCAGCACGATCGGCAGGCCGTCGCCGGGCACCTGGATAGCACCGGTGGCGATGCCGTCGGAGACGATGTCGGACCCCTTCACCGAGTGCTCGAGGCGCGGGCCCGCAAGGCGCATGCCCATGCGGTCGCTCGCCCGCGTGATCGTGTAGGTTGCACGAAACAGCGTGGCGAGCGCACGGGCGGTGAAGTGGTCGTCCTGCGGACCGAGCACGACGCGGATGCGCGCCGGGCGGGTGACCGGCGGCGCCGGAGGGGCGGTGAGCATGAGTTCGGCGCGTTCACCGGCGACCGACTGGCGCAGCCGGATGAGATCGCCGCTACGCAAGGCTCGGCCGGCGAAGCCGCCGATACCGGCGCGGGTGAGGGTCGCGACGCTGCCCATCACCGCGGGAAGCGCGAACCCACCCTCGACGGCAAGATAGGCGACGGCGCCGCCCGAGAGCGCGCCGATGCGCACGGTGTCGCCGGCAAGCAGCCGAGCGCTCGCGAGCGGAGGCAGCGTGCGCGCGCCGCCATCGGCCGGCAGTATGTCGATCGTGGCCGATGCTCCCGCGAGGGCGAGGCGAACGCTGTCGGCCGCGACGGCCAGCGCCGGCCCTGTATGGACGATCTCGAGAACGGCCGTCGCCGGCGGGTTGCCGACCAGCAGGTTGGCCGCGCGCATGCTCACGTGGTCGAGGGGCCCCGAGGGGGGCACGCCGAGATGCTGGTAGCCGGGCCGCCCCAGATCCTGCACGGTCGTCATGAGGCCGGGCGCAATCACTCTGAGCTGACCGGTCATCGCGGCGCGGCGCCCGGCGATGCCACGCAGGGGCGCGGCGACAGGCCATCGCCGGCGGCGACCGCCGACAGGTGACGGTACTCCTCAAGGGAGATCGGCTCAAACAGCACCTTGTCGCCGGCAGCGAGCGGCGCAGGGGGATCGCGTCGCACGTCGAACAGGACGACGGGTGTGCGCCCGAGCACGTGCCAGCCCCCGGGGCTTTCGAGGCTGTAGATGCACGTCATGTCCATGGCGATCGCCACCGAGCCAGGCGGCACCTTGAGGCGCGGGGTCTCACGCCGTGGCAGCTGCAACGCCTTGGGCAGGCCGCCGAGATAGGGAAAGCCCGGCAGAAAGCCCAGCATGTACACGTGAAAGGGCGTGGTGGAGTGCAGCGCGACGAGCTTGGATTCGCTCACTCCCGTACGCGCGGCTACCTCGGCAAGGTCGAGGGCGACGCTCGCGTCGTAGCAGGTTGGAATAATCCAGTGGCGACCGCCGCTTGCCCCCGGGGCAAGGCCGCGCGACATCGGCACGAGGGCGGCCGTGAGCGCGGCATGGGTGATCAGCAGCGGGTCGAAGTGCACCATCAGTGAGCGGAAGGTCGGAACGACTTCGATGACGCCCGGTAGGGC
Source organism: Hyphomicrobiaceae bacterium (assembly GCA_051985875.1). Classification (GTDB taxonomy): domain Bacteria; phylum Pseudomonadota; class Alphaproteobacteria; order Rhizobiales; family Hyphomicrobiaceae; genus AWTP1-13. The sequence goes on along the minus strand of JBPYEF010000419.1, from coordinate 738 downwards.
CGCGGCGCTGACCCGCTGCCCAAAGGCGAGCACGCAGCCACTGATGGCGGCATCGACCCGGTCACCGAACTCGACGACGAGCGCCGTATCGCCGCTGGTCAAAAACCGCGGAGCCGCGCCGTCCGTTTGTGCCTGCTCTGCACCGCACCCGGCGGGCAGCGCCGCCGCGCCGGGCCGAGACGAAGGTGCGGAAGGTCGCGACCTTGGGCCAGATCTTGATAAAGATCTTGGTCCAGACCTTGGCGCCGCTTCCGTGGGGGATGCTGGTCCCGGTTCTGGTCCCGGTTCTCGTCCCAATGCTTGCCCCGGTGCTGGTCGAGCCGCGCGGCCAGAGTGGGGCCGCGATGCGGAAGTCTCTTGTGCAGGGGCTGCGTTAGCCGATGGCTCGCGCTCGGGCGCCGCATGCGGCACGGGCGCGCGTGCTGCCTGCGGCCTTGGCCGTGGGGCTCGCGCCTGGCGCTTCGGCGGCCGTGGCGGCATGTCGTCTTCATCTCCGTCTTGCACTCGTCGCCGGCCGGCGCCGAATTGTCGGGTGCCGAGGCGTCAGCGCTATGGTATGGTCTTGCTATTGATAGTACCAGCGTGCCGGGTCACCGGCATATCCCAAACCGCTCGCTCTGACGACCGCAACCGCAACGATCGCCGGCGACCACGGGGAGAACGCATGATCGGGGACAATCGCCCATGAGCACACCCACCGGCAAGTCGATCAACCTCAATGCCGACATCGCCGAGGGC